>NZ_JBQKUM010000072.1:0-24787 GCF_054968605.1 Pseudoalteromonas sp. G5_S1_14_S5
TATTCAAAGTGCTATTTACAGGCGTTCTTGTCAATTAAATGCCGTCTCAAATATTGGAAATGAAGAAACCTCGCATCACTTTATGTAAAGGTAATGCGAGGCTTTCGTTTTGTACTGAGGCTTGTATGAGTAGACAGGTGAGTGTCTTTATGGACGCTCACCAGCTAATAAGCGCTTTTCGATATCAGCAATGACTTCAGGTAACTCGGCGATGGTGTCGATTAGGTAGTGTGGGTTTGATTTGTTTAGCTTAACGCTCGCTTTTTCTCGTGCTTCTGTAAGCGTTGCTTCATCTGCTTTCAAGTATTCTTGGTAGGTTAATCCTGCTTCGTTGCCTGATAACACAAGGCCTACCGTCCACATGCCTGCGTTGTGACCCTCATCAATACCTGGTGCGGCGTCATCCACTTTTACGCAGGCCGCAACGTTTGTTACGCCTAGGTCAATCACGTTTTTAAGCGCCATGAATGGTGCAGGGCGACCACCTTGAGGTAAATCATCGGTTGCAACCACGTTGTCTGGACGATAACCGTAATCTGCTGCTGCAGGAATTAGAACATCCATCACTGCACGTGGGTAACCGGAACAAGAGCCGATCTTTACGTTTTTCTCTTTTAGGTTATTCACCACTTCAATCGCGTTTAAAATTGGTGCTGCATGGTCGGCTACTTTGGCTTTTTGCAAAGGCATGAATGCCGCGTAGATTGCATCAACGTCTTCACTGGTCATCGAACGCCCAAATTGAGCATTCCAACGCGCATCAACTGCAGGGATTCGACCCACGGCTTGGATGTGATCCCATTTGCCGATGCCCATAGGTTCACGAGCTTCTGCTAAGTCAATGTCAAAGTCGAAACCTTGTTTGAATGCTTCAACGAAGATGCTGGTTGGAGCAAACGATCCAAAATCAACGATAGTACCGGCCCAGTCAAAGATAACCGCTTGGATAGGTGATGTTGTGCTCATAGTGGTGTCCTTTCTTGCCACTCCCATTTTAAAGTATGGGAGGGACGAATGATGTTTTAGGTTATTGATTTAATGTTGGTTTAAAGGTATTCAAAGTCTTTACAGACTTTTGCTATCGCATTTTCGAAGAGAGCCAGAGCGGCTTCTAGCTCGCTACGGCTGATAATCAATGGTGGGCTTAACTGAATCACATTACCTTGCGACACCTTAAAGCTCAGGCCATCGTTCAGACACTGATAAAGTACGGCTTCTGCTTCATCGAACGCTCGGGTTTTGGTGATATGGTCGGTGACCAAATCAACGCCCCAAAGCAGTCCGACGCCGCGAACGTCGCCAATGACTGGGTATTTCTCTTTCATTTTAAGTAGTTGCTCACGCATGAATGCACTGTCCGCTTGTACTTTTTCAAGCAAATTCTCTTGCTCAATCACTTCCATGGTTGCCAGTGCAGCTGCGCAGCCAATTGGGCTTTTCTCATGGGTGTAATGCCCAAGCGATACTTGTGCTGCCGTGTTGTATTTATCTTTGGTAACCATGGCGGCAATTGGCACTAAGCCACCGCCAAAACCTTTACCAATACATAGGATGTCAGGTTCGACATCAAACGCTTGGTGAGTAAACCACTCGCCGCTACGACCCATACCATTTGGAATATCATCAATGATTAGCATGACATTGTGCTTATCACAGATCTCCCGGATGCGCTTCCAGTAAGCTTTGCTTGGTACCTGAACATCGGTGTTACGCACAGCTTCTGCAATGAAGGCTCCAATACCCCCCTCTTTTTTAATCACGTACTCAAGGTAATCGGCGTAGTGAACATCACATGCAGTCTCACTTTCACCGCCTGAGTTTTGCCCGCGACGCGATAAAGAGTCATTAAGGGGGAAAGCACCACGATACGAGACTGCCGGTGGGATGCGCTCTACGCCAGCCATTAACGGGCCCATGCCTTCACGGAAACAAGCTTCGCCGCCGACAGAGATTGCATCCAGTGACGCGCCATGGAATGACTCCCACAATGAAACAACTTTGAAATTGTTGGTGACATGTCGAGCCAACTTGAGTGCCATGCCGATAACCGAAGTACCACCCGGTGCAAACAATACGCGGTTCAACTCACCACCGCAGATCTGTGTCAGCTTTTCAGCGCATTGCACGGCTGTTTCATTGGTAAAGCGACGTGGTGAAAACGGCAATGAGGCCGTTTGTTGAGTCACTTTATTGATGATGTGCGGGTGGCCATAACCTAGTTGATGGACATTATTGCCATGAAAGTCCATATACTTTTTGCCCGTCGCATCTTGAATGTAAATGCCTTCTGCGGCTTCAAGTGTGTCTAGGCAAGGCGTTGACATCGCTTGATGGAGAAACACGTCAGAGTCGCGTTTTAACATCGCTTGAGTTGCCTCATCGTTAAGCGATTCATTCCACTTTTCACGTGCGGGTGTGGTGTTCACATCGCCTTCACTTCGAAAGTGCGTCGCCTTTAGTGCTGGCTCTTGGTTAGTTGTTGTCATTACTTAATGTCCCAGTACATAGCATTCTTAACAGCATCAATGAGGGCTTCAATATCAGATGGGTAAACTTCACCAATGTTACCGATACGGAAGCAGTCTGCGTTTGAAACCTTGCCCGGATAAATCACAAACCCTTGCTCTTTCAAACGGTCATAGAATTCCTTAAATTGGTAATCGCTATGAGTTGGAGAATAGAAAGAGGTGATGATAGGTGAATGAAGGTCATCATTTAACAGAGGCTCAAAACCAAGAGAGCGCATGCCAGCCACTAACGTGGTTTGGTTGGTGTGGTAACGATTATGACGAGCTTCGATGCCACCTTCTTGCTCAAGCTCAACCAGTGCTTGGTAGAAAGCACGCACCGTGTGAGTCGGGGAGGTGAAGCGCCATTTACCGTGATTGATTTCCATGCAGTACCATTGGTCAAACAGGTCGAGGCTTAGTGAGCGAGCTTGGCCTTGACACTTTTCCAGTTCCGATTGCTTAGCAATGACAAAGCCGAAGCCTGGTACACCTTGGATGCACTTGTTAGCTGAGCTGATCATGTAATCGATACCTAAGTCAGCAATATCCATAGGGATGCCACCAAAGCTCGACATTGCATCAAGAATGACAGTCTTGTTGTGCAGTTTTGCCAATTTAGCAATGTCATCAATTGGATTCAGCATGCCAGTTGTGGTCTCACAATGCACAATCGCAACATGAGTGATGTCTGAATCCATGGCCAATGCCGTTTCCATTTCGTTCAAGTCCGGCTGTGATGTTTCACCAGGAGAAACGACATGGCATGGAATGTTTAAATATTCTGAGATTTGAGCAATACGAGCGCCGTACGCACCGTTATCCACCACAAGAAGTTTTCCATTTTTTGAGATAACGCTACCAATTGTTGCTTCAACTGAAGCGGTGCCGCTACCTTGCATTAATACGCTCGTGTATCCCGTTTGTTTTGTCGCTAAATTCACTAGCTTGCTACGAATCACTTCAACGATGTCTTTGTTGTATTCATCATCCCAAGTACACCAATCTTTAAGCATCGCTTGGCGAACAGTTTCAGTCGTCGATAGTGGGCCCGGTGTCAGTAATAGGTAATCGTTTCTCATGTTCAACGTCTCGCTATTTAATTTGGACTATATCAGTTTATGTGGTTACTTTAACAACCAATTTAAACGGTCGTAAATAGTCCAAATACCATTTTCACAAAAGCTTCATATTAAAATTAATCCCTTACCCTGAGAAATTCACCGATCTTTAAACTGCCATTGTTTGTTCATTTAACCGTCATAAAAGCCAGTTAGCTTAATAATTAAAATCTGGTTCATACCAATATGAATGTGTGTCAACAACATAAATGAATTTACGGATATAGCCATCTTTTGATGGGACTTCTAATTTCTAACTTTGGCATCGGGCCTGACTGGAGAAAATGATGAAAAACCGTTTTATGAAAGGATCACTTGCAGCATTAGTCACTCTATTAGCTGGTAACGCTTATGCGGCACAGGAAGTGACGGTTTACACCGCTTTTGAAACCGACATCTTAGCGAAATACAAAAATGCTTTTGAAAGTGAAAACCCAGACATCAGCATTAAGTGGGTTCGTGATTCAACCGGGATCATGACGGCAAAACTCTTGGCTGAGAAAAACAACCCTCGTGCAGAAGTTGTTTGGGGCCTTGCAGGTTCTTCAATGGCTCTACTGAAAGAAGAGGGCATTCTTAAGCCTTACATTCCTCAAGGTGTAGAAGCGCTACGTGCTAACCTTAATGATCCGCAATCTACTCAAGCTTGGTATGGCAATGATGCATTTTTCAATGCGGTTTGTTTCAATGAAGCGGTAGCAAAACAACTTAACCTACCAGCACCTAAATCTTGGGAAGATCTAACCAAGCCGATTTACAAAGGTCACATCGCGATGCCAAACCCAGCATCTTCTGGTACGGGGTACATGCAGGTTTCGGCTTGGCTACAAAACATGGGTGAAGACCAAGGTTGGAACTACATGCAGAAGCTAGACCAAAACATCGCTCACTACACGCACTCTGGTTCTAAGCCATGTGTTCAGGCGGGTATGGGAGAAGTCGCTATCGGTATCTCTATGGCGAGCCGCGGCGCTAAGCTGAAAACTCAAGGTGCACCGCTATCAGTGATTACACCTGAGGGTATCGGTTGGGAATCTGAAGCGGTTGGTCTCGTTAAGCCGTCTGATGCGGCGCAGCGCGTTGTTGACTGGTCTATCTCTAAAGCAGCAAATGAGCTCTATATCGGAATGTACCCGGTTGTTGGTCACCAAGATGTGACGGCAACAATTGATAACTTCCCTAACGTTGAAAAGAACATGGCAAAAATGGACTTTGCACGCATGGGCAGCGAACGTGCAGATGTATTGAAAACATGGTCTGAAAAGTTCGACGCTAAATCAGAGCCAAAATCTTAATCTATCGATCTGCTCAGTCAATTAACGATTTAGTTCGTTAGAAGTTAGCAATCAGTAAAGGAAGGCTTCGGTCTTCCTTTTTTAGTTTTACGCCTTTAGGTTTTAAGTTAGGTACAACAAATGACAAAGCACTACTCATATTGGTTCAAACAAGCACTAGAAAAGGAGTTTGGCAGCATCAACGCAGGGTTAGAATCAACCAAGCCACTTCAAAAAGACATTAACTGCGACATCGCGATTGTTGGCGGTGGTTACACAGGGTTATGGTCGGCGATTTTAATTAAACAACAGCAACCTCAAAAACATGTTGTAGTGATAGAAAAAGGCTTGTGTGGCAGTGGTGCTTCTGGCGCGAACGGTGGCTGTATGCTGACGTGGTCGACCAAGTATCCAACACTGAAAAAGCTCTACGGAAAAGAACAAGCAAAATGGCTAGTTAAAGAATCGGAAAAAGTCATTTACGAGATCGAAGCTTTCTGTAATGAGCACAATATAGACGCGCATTTGTATCGCAGCGGTACCTATTACACGGCAACCAATGAAGCACAAAAAGGTGGAATGCAGCCGGTTGTGAATGAGTTGGTCAAGCAAGGCATCAATAGTTGGAAGAAGTGTGATGAGTCTTTGCCTGATAAAGCGGGATCTGAGCGCCATATTGAGGGTTATTACTCAGAAGCCGCAGGTAGTGTGCAGCCAGCATTATTGGCGAGAGGTTTACGTCGAGTTGCCATTGAACTAGGTGTTGAGATTTACGAGAACACTGAGATGACTTCGCTTGATTATGGAGACCCCGCTCGAATCCAAACCAAGGGTGGATCGATATTTGCCGATAAAGTGATTTTGGCGCTCAACGCATGGATGCTCGAACACTTTAAAGAGTTTAAACGCAGTATTGTGGTTGTTTCGTCAGACATGGTCGTCACTAAGCCTATCCCTGAAAAGCTCCAGTAATTTGGTCCTGAGAAAGGAGCGGCTGTGGTGGATTCACGTATCTTTGTCCACTACTACCGAGACACCCAAGATGGGCGATTGATGCTGGGTAAAGGTGGCAATAAATTCTCGTTTGCCAATCAAGTTGAAAGTATGTTTAACCAAAAGACAAACTATCTGCCGATTCTGAATCAATCCTTCCAAAAACTCTTCCCCAAGCTTGATCAGAATGAATTTGATTACAACTGGTCGGGGGGGGCAGATCGTTCGGTCACAGGATTACCATTTTTCGGTAATATAACAGGCCAAAACAACATCTATTATGGGCTCGGTTATTCTGGCAATGGTGTTGCACAAACTCGTATGGGCGGAAAGATTTTATCGTCTATGGCACTTGGAACTGAAAACGCTTGGACCTGCTGCGGACTAACCAAAGGGCCGCTTGACCATTTCCCGTCAGAGCCATTTCGTTGGATAGGGGCTATGACGGTGCGCAATGCAGTACGCAGAAAAGAGAACGCAGAAGACTCAGGAAAAGCGCCATGGTGGCTAGATAAGCAATTGGCAAAGCTGGCTGGTGCAGCAGGCAAGGCCGATAAGGTGGAGTCATAGGTCAATCTTAATATCTAAACTAAGACTTGACTCAGCCCTCATGTCAGTTTTTATCGCTACAGAGGGCTTGTAATACTGTGTGGGCACACATCTTAAATGCTTATTATATCTGCAATATAACTGTCATTTAGCTTCTATAAATTTGCCACTCAACTGAAATATTCAAAGTTTAAATTTGGTATATACCATTTAAAGAGTGCTGTAGTATGAGCAACCAAACTTATTTGAATATTGAAAACGTTGTAAAGCAATTCGGTCAATTTACAGCGCTTAAAGACATCTCCTTATCTATTGAAAAAGGCGAGTTCGTCTGTTTCCTTGGCCCGTCTGGCTGTGGAAAAACTACCTTATTACGTGCTATTGCGGGTCTAGATTTACCAACTTCAGGCTCAATTGAGCAAAATGGCAGCGACACGACCTTTTTACCACCAGAAAAGCGTGACTTTGGCATCGTGTTCCAATCTTACGCTCTTTTCCCTAACCTGACGGTGGAAGAAAACATTGCGATCGGCTTGAAAAACCAAGGCATGTCGACCAAAGAAGCACTAGAAACGGTGGAATCTTGGCTAGAAACCATCGGCTTACCAACATCCGGTCAAAAGTATCCGAATCAATTGTCCGGTGGCCAACAGCAGCGTGTGGCGCTGGCTCGCGCATTAGCACTGTCCCCTGGGTTACTTCTGCTTGATGAGCCGTTGTCTGCACTCGATGCGAAAGTAAGAACACACCTGCGTGATGAGATTTGCCAATTACAGCGCAAATTGGGCATCACCACGATCATGGTGACTCACGATCAAGACGAAGCTTTGACTATGGCCGACCGCATCGTAGTAATGAACCATGGGGTTATTGAGCAGGTGGGAGCGCCGCAAGAGATCTACCAAAAACCAGCGAGTCGTTTTGTTGCGGAGTTTGTCGGTAGCATGAACTTTATTCAAGCCTCTGTGGCGGTCCAGGGCAAGATGCGTATTGCTGAGTCTATGTTGCCACTTCCTGGATTAGACAATCTGAATCTAAAGCAGGGGGATGTATTTGATATTGCAGTTCGCCCTGAGCAAATTCAGTTCGTTGATCGTTTTAATGAGTCACTGCCGGTAAGAATCCTTTCGAGCGAATTTCTGGGCGCGTTTTATCGCGTCGAATGTCAATTGCAGCATGACTCTACGGCAAAAGAGCTCCTCGTTGATGTGCCAGTCAAAGAGTTTAATCGATTGAAACTGCGTCGCAGTGATATTCGTTACGTAGCGTTTGATCAAGAAGGCTTACGAGCTTATCCATCGAAAAGTGTTCAAGTGATGAGAGACGAGGCAGCTTAAACAATCATGGAATCGACTCAAATGGTGCAATCTAAGCTGCTAATTCAACGACGAGTACAGCCTTTTCTGGCTCGATTAAGCACGGACAATGTGATTCTATTTGGGCTGTTGGCATTTTTGTCTGTAGTCATGACGCTGTTTATCCTGATGCCATTGTGGGCGATGCTGAAAAAAAGCGTTCAGAATACGAATGGCGAATTTGTAGGTTTACAGAACTTCGCTACGTATTTCGCTTCGCAAAGCCTTTGGCAATCCGTGGGTAACACATTTACGCTTGGCATACTGGTAACGGTTGTCGTTGGTGTTCTGGCGTTTGGTTATGCTTATGCCTTGACTCGCTCGTGTATGCCTTTTAAGGGGCTATTTCAGGTGTTGGGCTCTGCACCTATCCTTGCTCCCTCGCTGCTTCCAGCCATCAGTTTGATTTTTCTGTTTGGTAACCAAGGCATCGCTAAAGAAGTCTTAGGTGGCAACTCGGTATATGGCTTAATTGGGATCTCACTAGGTTTGATATTCTGGGCGTTTCCACACGCTCTAATGATTCTTACTACCTCATTAAGAATCTCGGATGCACGCTTGTATGAAGCGGCTCGCGCACTGAATACATCACCTTTCAAAACCTTCTTCATGGTGACCTTACCTGCAGCCAAGTATGGGCTGATCAGTACGCTTATCGTGGTCTTTACGCTGGTGGTTTGTGATTTTGGTGTGCCGAAGGTAATTGGTGGCAGCTACAACGTTCTATCGACGGATATTTTTAAGCAGGTAGTTGGTCAGCAAAACTTCTCGATGGGTGTGGTGACCAGTATTTTACTGCTATTGCCAGCATTGTTAGCCTTTACCGTTGATCGTTGGGTGCAAAAGAAGCAGAAGGGTTTGTTTGATACTCGCTCAGTCGCCTACCAGCCAGAGCCGAACGCCCTGCGTGACGGTGCATGTTTTCTGTACTGCGCAGTGATATCCGCGGCTGTGGTTATTGTTCTCGGTATGGCGGTATACGGCTCCATGGTCACTTTTTGGCCTTGGAACAAAGCCCTTACACTGAATAACTATAACTTTGCAGAAATGAGCACCTATGGTTGGACTCCATTCTTCAACTCATTAACGTTAGGTGCATGGACTGCGATAATCGGTACCATCCTGATTTTCTTAGGCGCGTACTGTATTGAGAAGGGTAGAGCGTTTGGTCCTGTTCGTCAGGCCATGCAGATGCTCAGCGTTGTACCTATGGCGGTTCCGGGGATGGTACTGGGTTTGGGCTACATCTTTTACTTCAATGACTTGAGTAATCCACTTAACGTCTTGTACGGCACTATGGCGTTCTTGGTGATAAACACTGTGGTTCACTACTACACGGTAGGTCACATGACGGCGTTAACTGCGTTAAAGCAGCTTCCTGCGGAAATTGAAGCAACGGCGGCCTCGGTAAATCTTCCTCAGTACAAATTGTTCTTTAAAGTAACGGTACCTGTTTGCCTGCCTGCGATTTTAGATATTGCGACATACCTGTTTATTAATGCACTTACCACTACATCTGCGGTAGTATTCTTATATTCTACCGATACGATACCTGCGTCAGTTTCAGTACTGAATATGGACGATGCAGGGCAAACCGGTGCAGCAGCAGCCATGGCGGTAATGATCATGATATCCGCGGCGAGCGCGAAGTTGACTCATATGCTGATCAACAAGTTATTTGAGAAGCGCACTCAAGCTTGGCGAAAGCGCTAGCGAACCATTTTAAATTGCAGTTGGCCAAGGAGTGGCTGACGACAAGAATAAGAATGAAAGGAAATTAAGTGCAGTACGTAAAAATCAAAGATGTCATCGTGGAGCAGATTGAGTCAGGGTTGTTAACACCACGACAAAAACTGCCTGCAGAACGTAAGCTTGCTGAGTCGTTTGATACGACGAGAGTGACGCTGCGTGAAGCATTATCTTCACTTGAAGCGGAAGGACGCATTTATCGAGAAGATCGACGTGGTTGGTTTATCTCACCAGCGCCACTTCGCTACGACCCAACTCAAACGCTAAATTTCACTAATATGGCGTTGTCGCAGAATCGACAGCCGAAAACTGAGCTGATCGCAGCCAAAGGGATGTTAGCCACTAAGGAGGCGACTAAGCTCCTTGAACTGCCTCCTTTCTCAGACGTTTATCGCGTAGATAGAGTTCGTTATCTTGAAGATAGGCCAGTTGTGTATGTGACAAACTATATCCGACCAGAGTTTTTTCCTAACTTGCTTGAACATGATTTATCGAAATCACTGACGGACATTTACCGTGAGCATTTTGGTGTGGTGTATCAGAAGATCCGTTATCGAGTTAGCACAACGTCGCTATTGGGCGAAACAGCACAAGCTCTCCGTGCGACTTCAGGTTCTCCGGCTATGGTGGTAGAGCGTATTAACTACAACCAAAACGGCGACTTGATTGATTGTGACATTGAGTATTGGCGCCACGATGCAATCAGCATTGAATCGATAGCTCAACTCGAGCGCTAATAACTCCCACGTAGTGCTAGTTGTGTAACGAGCTCCCTCTAATTCTGTAGGGGCGTCCGGTTTCAATGATTTAAGGTCTCTCATCCAGAGACCTTTTTATTACTTCAATTAAGCTGTTGCTTTTATTTATCTATTTACCAATTTTATTAGGAAAGAAATGGAATTCTCTGCCATTGTTATCGTCATTATCTCCGCTTTACTACATGCGGGCTGGAATGTTCTCGGTAAATCTAACCAAGGAACTGGTTCATCGTTTTTCTTGGCGTCTGGGTTTGCGGCTGCAGCGATATTGACGCCTTATCTTATCTGGTATGTCGATAATGTTGGATTTTCAAATATCTCACTTCCATTTTGGCAATTGGTATTGCTCAGTGGGATATGCCAAATCATTTATCTAATTGGATTGGGTGCTGCTTATAAACAAGCGGATATTGGTGTTATTTATCCAATGGCTCGAGCATTGCCTGTGTTGATGGTTGGTTTGGGTACCGTATTGATTGGCTATGATCTTTCGGTTAATCAATGGGTTGGTTTTGCACTGATCACATTAGGCTGCTTGTTTGTTCCATTGAAACAGTTCTCAGGGCTGAGGTTGAAAGCTTACCTGAACCTTGGCGTGCTTTGGGCGCTTGTCGCCGCTATCGGTACCACAGGCTATTCCATTATTGATAAAGAAGCGCTGCTGTTATTGGAGCCTTTGAGCACTAAGGTTATTACCAACAAACACACGGCGATTTTCTATTTAGGCATCCAGTTTTGGGCGATAGTGATTCCATTGAGTATTTGGTTTTTGGTAACTAACCAAAGTGTCGAATTTACGAGTGCTTGGATACTACGCAAGAAGGCCACGGTGGCCGGCATTATGATGGCATCGACTTATGGATTGGTGCTGTTTGCAATGACCATGACAGAGAACGTCAGCTTGGTGGTTGCACTTCGGCAGGTAAGCATTATCTTCGGTGTCGTGATGGGGATCTACTTTTTGAAGGAAAAGTGGCACATGACTCGTGGTATAGGCGTTGTTTTGATTCTTATTGGTCTGGTTACTTCACTGATTTAATGCGACTTTTATATCTCATATCATCCTAAAATGTGACTTGTTGGTCACATTTTCCTTATTGATAGCAAACGTTTTACTAATGTTAAAGATGTGATCCTCCTCATAGACAAGGTTGCAAGGTTACCGGTAACATCCACCTCAACGTTACCGGTAACATATAACAACAAGCCGGACTCTGTGAAACTCATAAGGATACTCAAATGAAAGCTCTGACTAGAACGCTGATTGCTGCTTCTCTCACTGGCCTATTTGCTACTTCAGCAATGGCTGCAGACTTTAAACTTAAGATTCAATCTTCAGATCCTTCTGGCGATTTGAACTTCAAAGTTCAGCAGAAGTGGGCTGAGCGTGTAGAAACGATGTCTAACGGACGCATCGACATCGACCTTCTGCCAGTTGGTGCTGTGGTTAAGCACACTGAAACACTAGGCGCTATTAAGATGGGTATCCTAGATGGTCATATCACAGCAACGGGTTACTTCTCAGGTAAAGATCCTGCTTTTGGCCTAATCGGTAACATGGTTGGTGCTTGGTCAGATACAACTCAGCTGCTTCAGTACATGAACTACGGTGGTGGTAACGAGCTAATGACTGAGCTTTACAAGCCTTACGGCGTTCAATTCGTAGGTGCATCAACAACAGGTGTTGAGTCTTTCATCTCTAAAAAGCCTATCGACGGTGTTGATGATCTCAAAGGTCTTAAACTGCGTGCGCCAGAAGGCCTAGTTCAGCAAGTCTTTGCCGCTGCAGGTGCGACCCCTGTAAACCTGCCGGGCTCTGAAGTATTTACTGGCCTAAGCAAGGGCGTAATTGATGCTGCTGACTACACAGTATTTTCGACAAACCAAAAAGCGGGCATGAACGATATCGCGACTCACCCAGTTCAACCTGGTTTCCACTCACTACCGCTTATCGATATCTCTGTTTCTCAGAAAAAATGGGACAAGATGCCAGAGGATCTTCAAACCATCCTGCAAACATCAGTTCGTGACTTCTCTTACGACATGACGACTCAGCTGAAAATGGCTGACCAAGCGGCAGTTAAAGAAGCACAAGCGAACCCAGAAATCACTATCCATGACTGGTCTCAAGAAGAGCGTAAAAAGTTCCGTGAAATTGCAAAAGGTCAATGGAAAGTATTTGCAGAGCGTTCTGAGAACGCACAGAAAGTTTATGATTCAGTAACTGTGTTCCTAGAAGACAACGGCTTACTGTAATTCAAACTTAGCTTATTGATGGGGGAGAGCATTGCTCTCCCGTTTTCTCCCAGGAAATTTGGCCCATGAAAGACAAAAACCCTCACGCACCAGCTGAAAACGATGAACAGCCTAGAAATATGCTTGATCGTCTTATCATAAAATTCAGTAATTTAGTTAGCTGGTTGTTCATCTTCACTGTATTGATTTCATTTTACGAAGTTGTGATGCGCTATGCATTTGATGCCCCAACCACATGGGTACATGAAACGGCTTCATTTATTGGTGGTTCCCTATTCATTATCGGTGGCATTTACGCTTTCGCGGCTGATAAACATGTACGTGTTGTTCTTATCTACGATTCGGTTTCTAAACAAACACGTAAGTATCTTAATCTTGTTCACCACATTGTTGGTTTAGCTTTTGCTGGCATGCTTGCTTACGCAGCTTACTTTACAGCGCAAGAAGCGTGGTTTGCACCTTGGGGTGAATTTCGCCTTGAAACATCAGGTTCGGTATTAAACGCTCCTTATCCAGCTTTGCTGAAAGGTCTAATTTTTGTCGTTTTATGTGTTCTTGTTGTCCAGTTTGTATTGCACCTAATCCAAGAGTTGATGGCTCTAAGGAAGAATGACAATGTTTGATTTATCTTCGATTGGTATCGCATGGGGCAGTTTGCTCATGCTAGTTATGATGATCGGTTTGCTATTAACGGGTATGCAGCTGGCTTTCGTAACAGGCTTTGTTGCCATTTTCTTCACGCTATGTTGGTTTGGCCCTGATGCATTACCTTTGATTGCGAGCCGAACTTACAGCTTTGCTTCTGGTTATGTATTCCTCGCAGTACCAATGTTTGTATTGATGGCAGCTCTCTTGGACCGTTCTGGTATCGCACGTGACTTGTTCGATGCAATGAAATCTGTTGGTCGTAAGGTTCGTGGTGGCGTTGCAGTACAAACCTTATTGGTAGCCGTTTTACTTGCTTCGATGTCTGGTGTAATCGGTGGTGAAACCGTACTGCTAGGCATTCTTGCTCTACCTCAAATGCTTCGCTTAGGTTACGACCGCAAACTTGCTATTGGTACCACCTGTGCAGGTGGTGCGCTTGGAACCATGCTGCCACCAAGTATCGTGTTGATCATCTACGGTATGACAGCCAGCGTTTCAATTGGTGACTTGTTTAAAGCATCGTTTTTACCAGCGTTTATCCTCGCAGGTTGTTACATCGGTTATGTACTAATTCGTTGTAAGTTAAACCCCTCTCTTGCTCCTATCCCTAGTGATGAAGAGTCAGAAGAAGATATCGCGAATCAGCCTAGTTACTTCAAAGCGCTGTTCTTCCCACTGCTTTCTGCTGCAACGGTTCTAGGTAGTATTTACACAGGTATCGCTTCGGTAACGGAAGCATCAGCATTGGGGGGGGGTTGGTATTATGATCAGCGCGTTAATTCGTGGTGAGCTGAACTTCAACATGCTGAAAGAGAGTGCTATCGCAACCATGCGTACCTGCGGCATGATCATGTGGATTGGTATCGGCGCGAGTGCGCTGGTTGGTATCTACAACTTGATGGGCGGTATTGATTTTTTTGAAGAGACCATCCTTGCGCTAAGTGGCGGCAACGCAATGGTTACGCTGTTAATCATGATGGCAATCTTGCTAGTGCTTGGTATGTTCCTTGACTGGGTTGGTGTAGCACTTCTTACCATGCCAATCTTCGTTCCAATCATTACAGGCCTTGGTTTCGACCCTGTGTGGTTTGGTGTTGTGTTCTGTCTAAATATGCAGGTGTCTTTCTTGTCACCACCGTTTGGTCCAGCGGCATTCTACTTAAAATCGGTAGCGCCAAAAGACATTAGCTTGGGCGAGATATTCTCTTCACTACTGCCGTTCATTGGACTTCAAATATTCGTGTTGGCCATGGTTATTATCTTCCCTCAGCTTGCGCTTTGGTGGCAATAACGTGAAAGGTTCCTGACCAAATATAGGGTTAAGGAACCGAGCCTCAGCAAAACCAGTTTAAATAATAGATTCGATTGTCAGCCCCCATTTGGGTTGGGGCTTAGGGAAGGCTTGCCTTATGAAAAGCAAAAAAATACTCGTGATGGGCGTATCTGGATGCGGAAAAAGCCTGATTGGTCGCCGTATTGCAGAAGCATTAATGTTTCAGTTTTTCGATGGAGATGACTTCCATCCACAAAGTAACGTAGAAAAAATGCGTCAAGGTATCCCACTGACAGATGAAGATCGTCAAGGATGGCTAGAAACCCTGAACAAACAATTTATTGAGCAACCAAGTGCTGTCATCGCTTGTTCGGCATTGAAACCCCAGTACCGCGATATTTTGCGCAGCAATAATGAAGAATTGGTCATCGTATATCTGCAAGGTAGTTTCGATACCATTTGGAATCGTCACAAAGCACGTGAAAACCATTACTTTAACGGTCAAGAAATGTTGAAGAGCCAATTCGCAACCTTGGTTGAGCCAGAGCTTGATGAAGCATTGTTTGTCGATATCTCACAAGATGTTGAACAGGTCGTCGAAAGTGCACTGAAGAAAATTAAACAAATAGGCTAACCCATGACTCAGATAAAAAATGATATTGCGATGATTGGCTTAGGTGTCATGGGCAAGAGCCTAGCGCTTAACCTGCTTGATAATGGATTTAATGTTGCAGGCTTCGACCTTAATTCTGACAACATTGAACGCGCGAATTCTGAAGCTAAATTGCTCAACGAATCCTTTAAAGGAAAAGGAGAGTTCACCAAAGGCACTAGCCTCGAACATGTATTGCAAGGATTAGCTAAACCAAGAGTTATTGCATTGTCGGTTCCTGCAGGAAAGCCGGTTGATATCGTCGTAAATAACCTGTTGGATGCGGGTTTGGAGAGTGACGATATTGTTATCGATACGGGTAACAGCCTGTGGACGGATACCGAGACTCGCGAGTTGAACTACAAGGGTAAGCTTCGCTTTTTCAGTACTGCTGTTTCTGGTGGTGAAGAAGGAGCTCGTGTCGGTCCTGCATTGATGGCAAGTGGTGATCAGTCGGCTTGGCAATATGTAAAACCAATGTGGGAAGCGATTGCTGCAAAAGTAGATGCGAACGGTTTGCCCGTTGCTCAATTTGAAGCAGGCGAAGCATGTGCTGCTTATGTCGGTCCTTCAGGTACAGGCCACTACGTTAAGATGGTTCACAACGGCATTGAATACGCCGATATGCAGCTTATTTGTGAGGTGTACCATTTCATGCGTGATGTTCTTAAAATGTCGGCTCAAGAGATTGGTCAAGTTTTCGAACAGTGGAACAATGGCGTACTTAACAGCTACCTGATGGAGATCAGTGCTGACATCCTTCAACAAGAAGATGTAGTCACTGGTAAGCCATTTGTGGAGGTTGTACTTGATAAAGCAGGCCAGAAAGGCACAGGGCTTTGGACCGCAGTCAACAGCCTTCAAGAAGGTTGCCCAACACCAACGATTGCACAGGCGGTTTATGCACGTGCGATGAGCGGTCAAAAATCACAGCGTATCCAAGGCAGCCAGCTGTTAAAAGGCAACATTGCTGATGCAAGTCAGTTGGATAAAGCAGAGGTCATCTCGGTTCTACATGACGCACTTTACTGCGCTAAGCTGTCTGTTTATGCGCAAGGCTTTGGCCTGTTGAAGACGGCATCTGACAAAGAAGGTTGGAATCTGGATTTCACTCAGATCGCTAAGATTTGGCGAGCAGGTTGTATAATCCGTGCTGCTTTCTTACAGAGTATCACTGCGGCGTATCAACAAAATGAAGAGTTAGCGAATCTGTTGTTTGATGCGGCTTTCATCAAACAGGTTGAAGAGCGTGAACTAGCTTGGCGTATTGCGGTTGCTAACTCTGCTCTATATGGAGTGCCGATGCCAGGAATTAGCTCTGCATTGAGCTACTTTGACTCTTTACGCTGTGAAGTGTTACCAGCGAATTTACTGCAAGCGCAACGGGACTACTTTGGTTCTCACACATACTCTAGAGTGGATAGAGATGAAGCGGAAAAGTTTCATTTGACTTGGAGTCAGCCTCCAAGAACGGAAGTAAAGGCCAACGCTTAAATCATATGTAACGCCCTCGCTATGAGGGCGTTTGTATTTGTGATGCTATATCAATCTTTTAATCGATTAGGCTTCAAATTCCACGTCAGTTGGATACACTGTTACCAGTAACATAACTCAAAAAATAATAATTACTAATTATGTCGAACAAGAAAAAACGTCCTACATTACAAGATGTTGCCAATCTAGTTGGCGTCACCAAGATGACGGTTAGTCGCTGCCTGCGAGACTCATCTCAAGTATCAGAAGCGCTGCGAGATAAGATCAATGCCGCTGTTGAGGAGCTGGGCTACATCCCAAACCGTGCCCCTGATATTCTTTCCAATGCAAAGAGTAATGCTATCGGTGTGTTGGTCCCTTCATTAACTAACCAAGTTTTTGCGGAAGTTATCCGTGGTATTGAGCAAGTCACCGCTCCAGCAGGCTATCAAACAATGATTGCCCACTATGGTTATAGCGCAGAGTTGGAAGAGCAGAGTATTGCTTCACTGCTCTCATACAATGTGGATGCCATTATCCTTTCCGAGAATGTGCACACGGAGAGAGCACGTAAAATGCTTCGAACCGCTTCGATTCCTGTTATTGAAATTATGGATTCGGTATCGCCTCGGATTGAGCAAGCGGTTGGCTTTGATAACTTTGAAGCCGCTAGGGCGATGACAAAGACAATGCTAGAAAGAGGGTGTACCAATATTGCTTATTTGGCGGCTCGTATGGATGAACGTACTCGCTTGAAAATGGCGGGTTATGAACATGCTATGCAAGAGGCTGGTAAAGACCCTGTCACATTGCAAACTGAGGATGCATCTTCTTTTACTTTAGGTGCAAAGCTCATAGGAGACTTGATAGAGAAGCACCCGCAGGTCAATGGCATTTTCTGTACCAACGATGATTTGGCAATTGGTGCTTTCTATGAATGTATGCGACGTGGTATTCAAGTGCCTGAGCAGATGGCGATTGCAGGTTTCCACGGACACGACATTACAGTAGCGATGACACCTCGTTTAGCCACTGTGGTCACACCTAGGGAGCAAATTGGTAAAGTCGCCGCAGAACAAGTTGTAGCGCGTTTAAAAGGCAATAAAGAGTGGGTTGTTAAGCTTGATCTAGGTTACGAGATTGAATTAGGCGAAAGCATCTAATCATAACGCTCTATTTCAGTCTTCATTAGAAATTAAAAACGCCATTAATGATGAATTTATCGTTAAGGGCGTTTTTTATTTGGTCTTGAGGCGGGCTATTTTGGTGATGGCCTAATCCGCTAGTGCTTGAGCATCTTGCTGTTTGATAACTTTATGCCCATCCTCACTGACGCCACGTTTCCAGTAGCTACTAATGTAGATGTTTTCTTTTGCGACTTCTTTTTCGTTTCTGAAGTACTGTCTGAGTTCGCGCATGCTTTCAAATTCACACGCTGTCCATACTGAAACCTGACCGTCCAACCACGTTAAGCTGCGGACTGTTTGTGACAACGTTTCTGACGTTTGATCTTCAATTAACCAAGTGACTTTAATGCCTTCAGGGGCTTCAAGTTCTTGCTTGTCTGCTGCTGAATTGATCTGAATAACAGCGTGACCTTTTGCGTTTTCTGGAAGTGTTTTTACTTTTGCTGAAAGCGCAGGGAGTGAAGTCATATCTGCCACTAAGAAGAACCAATCCGACTCAATATTTAACCCCTGGATTAACCCCGGACCTGCCACTGAAATAGTATCGCCAACTTGCGTGCTCATTGCCCATCTTGCAGCAAAGCCACATTGTAGATCTTTAGTGATATGTCGAACGAAATCGACCTCGATGAACTTCTCTACAGGGTTGTAGTGGCGAATCGTGTAGGTGCGCATGATTGGACGCTCACCTTCATCTAATTGACTCAAGTCAGTGGTGCCTAGTGGCGAGAATAGAAGCTTGATGTAGCCACCTACACATTCAGCTGGGAACTTACTTAATCCCTCACCGCTAAACGTAATACGCTGCATGTTTGGAGTAATGATTGAGGTTTGAGTAACGGTTAATATGATAGTGCTAGGCTTGCTCATATAAGGCTCTCTTAGATTTTGATGCCCACATAATAATCTCGAACCAGAAAACACTCAATACTAATAATTATCATTTACTGTAATTTACACAAGGACAATTTAGTTAAGAGTGGTTTGCTTATATCGCTAACTTTTATCAACAAAAAAGCCCTTTAGTAAACTAAAGGGCTTGATAAATAGCTTGCTGAATAACAGCGTGATTAGCTGTTTGCTTCTTCTAGTTGAGTGGTTTCATCAGCGGCTTTTGCTGCTTCTAGCATCTTACGAATAATGAAAGATGCAGCCATCGCAATACCTACCATTACTACCGCAAGAACAGTCAGCATTTGGAAGTAGTCGCCGTAAACCGTTTGAACGATCTCTTGGCCTTTCTCTAGAGCAATTGACGTTGAAAATACTGCGCCAACGATACCTGATAGTGCGATTGCTACAGAGAATAAACTAACAGAGAAGTTTTCGATGTGCTTAGGTGCCACAGATAGGATGAATGCCACTACCATAGAACCCACAATCACTTCACCGAATGCTAGGAAGAAGTGGATGGCTAGGAATATTTCAGGGCGAATCAGAACGTCTTCACCAACGGTAGTCACTGCCATGGTCAGGATACCAAAAGCGATAGCCGTCAGGATGAAAGAGAAACCTACTTTCGTTGCTGTAGAGAAGTTGATGTTTTTCTTTTCTAGGCCAGAGAAGATACCGGCGATGATAGGACCTGCGACCATACATCATAGTGGGTTCATTGCCATTGACGCTTCTGGAGCAACAGGGATGAAGCCGAATAGGTCACCACGCATGGTGTTGATCGCTACCATTGTCATCGATGTCATCATTTGGCCGTAGTACACGAAGAAGCATGTAGTCAGGAATGTGATGATTAAGATCGTGCCCATTTTTAACATGTGTGATTTCTTCGATTTAACCATCAAAGAGACAAAGTAGATAATGGCCGCAGCGCCGATCGCGTAAACGATGTTTTGGCCGATATCCATGTTAGAGAACATGAAAAATACCAAGCCGATCATTGCTGCTGATAGGCCAAGGAAAGCAGCCCAGTTTTTAGTGCTTACTGGTTGCTGGTCGATCTCAGCACTTGCTTCAACAAGGCCTTTACGGACAAATAACATCATCAGTAGTGCTGCGCCTGCTAGAACAGCAGACAGAAGGAAGCCGCCGTGGAAGCCAACAATAAGCACTAGCATAGGGAATAAGTACTGACCTAAAAGCGCACCAATGTTGTTTACTGAGTAGTTGATAGGGTAGCAGTTTTCAAAATCTTCTTGTGTTTTGAACGTGCGTTTGTAGAGACTTGGGTAAGAAGGAGACATCAAACCACGTGCATAACTTGCTAGCGTAATACCACATAACGCCACAGGAACATTGGTTGCTGCTGCGCCTAGTACCAGTAAAACATAACCACTCGCGAACCCAAGGAGGGCAATGGTCAAAGAGCGGTAAGCACCTAAGAATTTGTCGGCGATGAAACCACCTGCGATAGCAAACAGTGGCCCGATTGCAGAGAAAGCACCAACTACCATCATGGTGTCAGCTTCGTTGTAGTTAAGGTCCTCAGAAGAAACGAGTCAAGATCACCATGACGCCATAGAACGAAAGTCCAAACATCATTTGGCAGAACATCATTGATTTTTTTAATCTATTCCGCATTATTTTATTCTCACATTGGTGGTGATATGTAGTGTAATTGCCCAATTATACTACCATTCGTAGTAATACATAAACTGAAGCATCCATCCCAAACGGGACTTTGCTCGATATATCTTTTCTTATGAGTGCATTCATATTTATCATGAATGAAATTTGCAATATTAGTTTTTGCCAGAGGATGCATTCCTGTATGAAATTTAATGATATTTATTTATGGCTAAGTAGTGAACTATTAAAGGGAAATTAAGAGGAAGTCATTCGGTAATTTTTTTAAGTGAGTATCACTTGAAATTGGCAGCTGGGCTTTAGCCAATAAAAAAAGCCAGCTTGACGGCTGGCTTTGTTTTGATATTGAAAGCTAAGTTTACAATAATGCAGTCTGAATGAAGGCTATTTTTCAACAATTTGCTTGAGCGCGTTTCAACTGTTGATGCATTTCATTCTAAGGTGTCTCATTTATTCACACGGCGGTGCCATATGAATGACCGCCAAGCCACCTAAAGACGTTTCACGGTACTTCTTGTTCATGTCTTTACCCGTTTGGTACATGGTCTCGATAACTTTGTCTAACGAGATAAGACATTTACTCGTGCGTTTTAGTGCCATACGTGATGCGTTGATCGCCTTCATTGCGCCCATCGCATTACGCTCAATACATGGTACTTGAACCAGGCCGCCAATTGGGTCACAGGTCATACCCAGTGAGTGCTCCATCGCGATCTCAGCAGCAATACAAATTTGCTCGTTACTACCACCACGAAGGGCCGTTAAACCAGCAGCTGCCATTGAAGAAGATACACCGACTTCGCCTTGGCAACCTACTTCAGCACCCGAAATAGACGCATTGGTTTTATATAGAATACCGATAGCGCCAGATACCGCTAAGAAGTCTTTGATCTGCTTGGTATCAAGCTCTTTGATAAAGCGATGGTAGTACATTAAAACAGCAGGGATAACGCCAGCCGCACCGTTGGTTGGCGATGTTACTACTTGGCCACCTGCCGCGTTCTCTTCACTCACGGCAAAGGCAAATAGGTTAATCCAATCCATGATCTCCATAGGATCGTTTTCGATGGAGGCATTCGCTTCTAGTTTTTTCAAAAGAGCGGGTGCTCGACGCGTTACTTCAAGGCCACCATCAAGGATACCTTCAGTGTCAAAGCCACGCTGCATGCACAGTGACATCACCTTCCAAATCTGGTCTGCTTTTTGGTCAATGGCTTCCATATTTTGAAAGGATACTTCGTTGCGCAGGATTAAGCCGCCAAGGCTCATTCCGTTTTTATCAGCCAGCTCAAGGAGTTGGTCAGCTGATGAGAAAGGAAACTCAACTAGGGTTTCAGACTCTTGTTTGCCGTTTTGCAGCTCGTCTGCCGTTGCGATGAAACCGCCACCAATGGAGTAGTAGGTCTCCATATCCAAAAGTTTACCGCTAGCATCAAACGCAGAGATTGTCATACCGTTTTCATGGAGCGGCAGATTGGTTTTGTGGAACAGTAAGTCGCTTTCAACATCGAAGTGAATCTCATGGTGACCGCTCACCATAAGAGACTTGTCTTCAATCGCTTTACGCATTGCTAGGTTAGCACTAGTTATTTTGATGGTATCTGGGCGGTTGCCAAGCAGACCTAACAGGGTTGCGCGGTCAGTGTGGTGGCCGATACCTGTTAATGAGAGTGAGCCGTATAAATCGATTTGAATACGGGTAACTTGGTTAAGTACAGATTCAATCTTTTGGGTAAAATTAAACCCTGCGATCATTGGTCCATTTGTGTGGGAGCTGGAAGGCCCAACCCCGATTTTATAAATATCAAAAATAGACAGCATAGTAACTTCCTGTGAAGACGGTTCGATGGACGAACTCTGTGTAAAATTTGTATTTGTTCGTTTCACTTATTTGTGTGAAAGCGTTCTCTGTTTAAAACTATCGTTAACCAACGAAGTCGTGAGAAACCCAAGAGCGTGATATTTTGCTTTGAAGCTGCACTTTGATTCTCGAGTTACTTTTATATCGCTCTGCAATAGTGAGTATTATTGCGAGTAACTTATAAGAATTTCAAAATACTTTTGTTAACAAGAATTGTATACATAATTCACTCCATCTACCCCCTAAAACGAGACTTGAACATAAAATGAGCATCGATAACCTCATTATTGTGCTGGGTAAACGGCTCAATGAGAATGAATTAACTGAGGAAGGAATCAGTCGAGTTGATGCTTTGGTGAAGTACCTAGCGGAGTCTTTGAATCTAGACTCACACTCGTCTACAGCGGTCGCTTTTTGTGGTGGGGTAACCAAAGGGCAGAGTGTTTCGGAAGCCGATGCTATGCACCGATATTTTCGTGAGCTTGAAAGCCTTCGTGAAGCCCCGTTTACCTTGGGGGCAATTTTACTGGAGCAGCTTTCAACGAATACTGTAGAAAACATCCAAAACTTAGCTGCTGAGATGATCAAAAGTAGGCTGTTTACGCGCGGGCAAAGTGTAAAGGTAATGTTTGTGTCGAACGACTATCACTTGCAACGCATCTTCGAAATTCAACAACTGATGGACGAGCAAGGGCTACTAAAAGTTCTCATCGAGAAATGCTCAGCGCTTGGTGTTGAGCTGCAGATAGACCGAAAGTTGGATGCTCATGTTGCAGCTCCATATCCACACCAAACGGCTCAAGGTAAGCTGTTTTTATTGATGGACGCGCTTACAACGTACCGAGTGTATCTCGAAGGAGTATGTGTAGGGGCGTTTAAGCGAGATTTGAAGGTGGTGAGGGCGGAGCCCGAAAGGCTTTCTTTGGAGGCCTTAGAGAAAGCAAAAGGCTCAGTAGGAAGTTTACCTCAGTTTAGTATTGTGGAAAGTCTGCTGCCTGTATTGGAAGGCTGTATTCGAGGCACTCTAGTATGTACGGATATAAAAAACGTCAGGCAGTACCTAGCGTTACTAGATACCAACCTAACTTTTCTGAATCGATTATTAGACCCTGAATCGGATCATACGCATCGCTGGTGGCGATAAATCGTTATCTTTTTCTGGTGATGCCAAGAACTGTTTTTAGGCTAGCAAACGCAATTAAGCAGTAGGCGAGTAGTTCTGTGCCTTCTTCTGCGATGTTTTTAACGGCGCGAACGTAATCATCGCCCATTACATTGTGCCAAAAGCTACCCATACCGAATAGGCGGGAGAATACTAGCAGTAGCATTACGCCTGTCACTAACAGGTTCATGTGCGGAGAAGCCAAAATAAGGGCAAGTTGATCGATAGTACGCTTGCCGTTTTTTACTGCATAAACAACAGCGCTGCCAGTAACTAGCGCAGCAGGAATAACCCAGGCGCCGTGTGCGATCTTATCAAACCAAAAATCCATTTCACGGATGAACATTACAGCGAAAAAGGCGCTAATGAGAACCGCTGCGTGTTTCACTTCACTTCTCTTTCTCGCTAGGTAAGTAAAAGAACCTGAACTTACGATAAGTAGCAGCTGCTGCAACATTTCTGTCACTGATATCTCACCAACATTTCCGTTTAACAAAACAAAATCAATTCTGAGCGCTAAATTAGCAATAATACCAATAGCAAGAGCGACTAGAGCGGTTTGACAACGCTTATAGATCACTTGATAGGTCGATTGAGAAAGGGGGAACTCAGGGAGTTCAAAAGACATGTGAGTTTGCTCTTTCGTTTTAGAATGGTTTTTCATTTCAATTCAATCTGTAAATATTGGTAACAGGCTGAAATTCTATCCGCTTGGAATTTGACAATGTCAGAGAAGTGTTAGTAATAAAACAGCGTGCAATTAATGTGTGCATACGGTAAACCGCTGCCAATTGGCAGCCAGTTTACGTAATTGATTGAATTAAAATGGGGGAGGGATTAGTCGGTATCAGAGTGGAGCGTTATTTACTTCTAGCTTCTGGCTCTTGCTCATGATTATTTCTATAATAATCCCATTGCTCAATACGTTCACCGTCTTCAAAAACACAATAAGTGGTGCGTTGATTGTTTTCAGTAACCGTGTCTAATTCGCCATCCTGTTGAACACAATAAACGGCCGCTGGATTGGCGATTGAAACACGTTGGCCTTCGCTATACTCAGCATAGTCGTTTGCACAACCACCTAATACAATGGCATATACAGCCATCAAACCAATTTTCTTCATGTTTATCTCCCAAGTGATAACTCTATAGTTGAATACGTTACGTTCTACAGAACCCAATTAGAAGCTCTATCAAATGAGTATATTTTAGATTTCAGAAAAGGTTGTTCTAATTTGGTCAAGATATTAAATAGGTTGATATTTCGCCATGTTTAGCTGCTTTTTGAGGGCTGGATCAAGCTAAGCTAGTCGGGTTATAGAAGGGTATCATTGTTGAGTTAAGGCTTTTAAGAAGCAATGTGATGTTTTCTTACTTTGTCGGTTATGAGGTACAAAGTTAGAAGGTGTGTTGATGTGAACGGCTATG
>NZ_JBQKUM010000073.1:0-24292 GCF_054968605.1 Pseudoalteromonas sp. G5_S1_14_S5
GTAATCACTCAGTGATTCATGGATATTAAGACTAAAGCCCATCCCCTGTGATGGGCTTTATTGTCTGTACTGGTTAAACAAGAAAGTGACAAGCGCTAATCGCTCGATGAAAGCCTTACAAATACAAGCAAAACTACCCTTACCACACAATGAGCTTTACACTTAACTAGCGTCTCAATAGGTGAAAATATGGAACTCATTCTCTCTCTTCTTCAACAAACCTGTGTCTACTTAGTGATCGCTTACATGCTAAGTAAAACCCCACTGATTCTTCCATTGTTGAGCATCTCTTCACGCTTAAGCCATAAGATCAGCTGTTACGTTCTGTTCTCTTTGTTCTGCATTATGGGCACCTACTTTGGCCTACAGATAAATGACGCTATCGCCAACACGCGTGCAATGGGCGCGGTGATGGGTGGCCTATTTGGTGGCCCTGTGGTTGGTTTTGCAGTGGGTTTTACTGGTGGGATTCATCGTTACTCATTAGGTGGCTTCACCGACTTGGCATGTGCGATTTCAACCACTTCAGAGGGCCTGATTGGTGGTTTGCTGCATGTGTACTTAGTCAGAAAGAACAAAGCCAGCCAGCTATTTAACCCAATGGTAGTGTTCTCTGTGACGCTATTTGCAGAGATCATTCAGATGTTGATTCTGCTTGCGGTCGCTAAACCGTTTGAACAGTCTTACGCGCTGGTTTCCGACATTGCAGCTCCGATGATCATTGCCAACTCTGTGGGTGCAGCACTGTTCATGAGTATCATCCAAGACCGTAAAACCATCTTTGAGAAATACTCAGCGACCTTCTCGCGCCGCGCACTGACCATTGCTGAACGTTCGGTGGGTATTCTTCACGGTGGTTTCACATCTGATAACGCGCAGAAGATTGTGCGTATCATCTACGAAGAGACCAACGTTGGCGCTGTGGCTATCACTGACCGAGAAAAAATTCTCGCTTTCGTTGGCATCGGCGATGAGCACCATATTCCAAACACCCCTATTTCATCGCAAAGCACACTGACTTCGATGGAACAGAACGACATCATCTACCTCGATGGCAAAGAGAACCCATACCAATGTTCTCTCTCGCAAGATTGTAAGTTGGGGTCTGCGCTGATTATCCCACTGCGTGCCGGTAACGAAGTCGTCGGCACCATCAAACTGTATGAGCCTAAACTGAAACTGTTTTCAACCATCAACATGTCGATGGCTGAAGGTATTGCTCAGCTGTTATCGAGTCAAATCCTGTTCAGCAACTATCAACAACAGCAAACCCTGCTCACTCAAGCTGAAATCAAACTGCTGCACGCACAGGTCAACCCACATTTCTTGTTTAATGCACTCAACACCATCAGTGCCGTAACACGTCGTAACCCAGATAAAGCACGTGAGCTCATTCAACACCTGTCTCATTTCTTCAGAAGTAACCTCAAGCAGAATATTAATACCGTGAAGCTCAAAGACGAGCTCGCGCACGTTAATGCGTACCTGACGATTGAAAAGGCACGCTTTACTGACCGTTTAGAGATTGAATGGAACATAGACCCACAACTGTTTGAGTCACAACTGCCAAGCTTTACCCTACAACCTCTGGTTGAAAATGCCATTAAACACGGGATTTCAAATATGCTGGAAGGCGGAAAAGTGAAGATCTACAGCGAAGCTTTCCAATGTGGATTTAAACTGATCGTCGAAGACAACGCTGGTAACTACCAAAAGCCATCTCAAGATCATGTTGGATTAGGGATGGAAATTGTTGATAAACGACTCACTAATTTCTTTGGACAAGACTCAGCACTAAAAATAGAATCTCAACCACAGCAATTTACTCGAATGAGCTTTATCATACCTATACTAAAATAAAAGTGTTTTCGTAGGTAATCGCTTCTCAGTAGCGACATTTAGAAGCAAACATTTAACAATAAGCGGAATAAGCAGGGACAGAACAAAAATGAAGATTGTAGGATGTTAAAAGCACTCGTTATCGATGATGAGCTTTTTGCTCGCGAAGAGCTGATTGAGTTACTGACTGAAACGGGGGAAGTGGAAGTCATCGGTCAAGCAAGCAACGCGATCGAAGGACTTAAGCAGATCAACCTTCTTAAACCCGACGTGGTGTATCTAGATATTCAGATGCCTCAAGTTACGGGTATTGAGTTGTTGAGTATGCTTGACCCAGATACCATGCCTTACGTGGTATTTGTGACTGCTTACGACCAATATGCGATTCAAGCCTTTGAAGACAACGCCTTTGATTACCTACTTAAACCCGTTGAGCCCTGCCGACTCAATAAAAGTGTCTCTCGACTGAACAAAGTCGTTAAGCAGAACCAAAAAGCACCAGAGCAAGATGTTGCTTCGATTGCCCCTTCCCGCTTAGAACAAATTCCGTGTATTGGTCACAACCGCATTGTGATCATGGCGAGTCAAAGTGTCGAATGTGCCTATTCTGATATCAGCGGCGTGCATGTTCGTTGTTCATCGCAAACGGCCACTTCACAGTTAACGCTAAAGATCTTAGAAGAGAAGACCGATTTGATCCGCTGTCACCGACAATATTTGATCAACATAAAGTCGATCCAAGAGATCAAGTTGCTCGAAAATGGATTAGCGGAGATCGTCACGCTTACCGGCTTTGAAGTGCCTGTGAGCCGTCGCTATCTCAAGACACTAAAAGAACAACTCGGTATCCAATAGCTTATTAAAGCGTACGATCAAAAAAGCCAACGTATCAACGTTGGCTTTTTTACTGCTTGCGAATCGACTGTATGACGAATCGTTAATGTCACAAATCGATTGAGATTAATCGACTTGTTTAATCTGTAGCTCTTTTGGTACTTCGAAGAACATGTTCTCTTCACGACCTTGAATCTCTTCAACGTCAGTAGCACCAAGCTCGCGAATGCGATCTAAAATTTGATTTACCAGCTCTTCAGGAGCAGATGCACCAGCCGTTACACCGATTTTCTTCTTGCCTTCAACCCATTCTGTTTGAATATCTTCCGGGCAATCCGTTAGGTAACCAGGTGTGCCTAATTTCTCAGCCAGCTCTTTCAAACGTGTTGAGTTCGATGAGTTCTTAGAACCAACTACAATCACAACGTCAACGTCGTTTGCCATCTCACGCACAGCGTCTTGGCGGTTTTGAGTCGCGTAACAGATGTCATCTTTACGAGGGCCTTGAATCTCAGGGAATACGCGACGTAACTCTTCGATTACGTCAGCTGTCTCATCAACAGATAGCGTCGTTTGGCTCACATAGTGCAGGTTAGTTGGATCGTTCACCACAAGGTTTTGTACGTCTTCTGGCTTCTCAACCAAATACATACCACCCGTTTGGCTCGCGTATTGACCCATAGTCCCTTCAACTTCAGGGTGACCTGCGTGACCAATCAGTACCACTTCCATATGTTTGCGGCTCGCACGAGCAACCTCCATATGAACTTTAGTTACCAAAGGGCACGTTGCATCGAATACCGTTAGCTCGCGCTCTTTCGCTTCTTTACGAACTGCTTGAGACACGCCGTGAGCAGAGAAGATCACGATGTTATCATCTGGCACTTCGCTAAGTTCTTCGACAAAAATAGCACCACGTTGTTTTAGCCCCTCAACAACAAAGCGGTTGTGTACCACTTCATGACGAACGTAGATCGGTGGCTGGTACATTTCGAGTGCGCGCTCGACAATGCTGATCGCACGATCAACACCGGCACAAAAGCCACGAGGGTTAGCTAACATTATTTTCATTTCATTGCTCATCATTTACCGCGGTACTAAGGTTGTTTCTATTGAGTTCGCCGTCGGCGAGGCTCGCATTCTACAGTGAAGCGCCAAGACAGTGAAGCTCTGGGTGACATCACAGCTGTAAGGCGGTGTTATTCTCACGTTCAGAGAGTTAGTCGACAGCTAAGATATTGACGTCAAACGTAACATCTTGGCCTGCAAGTGGGTGGTTAAAATCAACCGTCACAGAATCGCCAGCGATCTCAGTGATAATACCTGGGATTTCCATACCGTCAGGGCCAGAAAATGCCATGATAGTGCCCACTTCAACCTCAGAGTCGCCAACAAATTTAGCACGGTCCATATGATGGATATGATCTGGATTAGGCATACCAAACGCATCTTCCGCTTTCAGGTCGATAGACTTTTCAGTACCCGCTTCAAGCCCAATTAAGCACGCTTCAAAGTTCTCGCTGAGGCTGCCATCGCCCATCACGAACTTCGCAGGTTTCCCCATATTTTCGGTGCTATCGGCAACTGAACCATCCTTCATCTTAATCGTAAAATGTAGGGTTACTGCTGAATCATTTTTAATTGCTGCCACGTTACTTTCCTTAGACTTCTTTATTATTTGAGGATGCATTTTGCTTTGCTTCCTTGTTGACTGAAGCATAAAAAAAAGCGCCACCGGAATCAACCGACAGCGCTTAGGGCTATTCTATTCTGTGAGTCATAGACTGACTTTAGAGCATCTATTTAAAAGCTATTTGCTTTCGTCTTTCTTACGGAAACCATCTAGGATGATCATCGCCGCACCAATACAAATTCCCATATCGGCTAAGTTGAATGCTGGCCAGTGGTAAGTACCCCAGTAGAAATCTAAGTAATCGACAACAAAACCATGTACGACACGGTCAAAGACATTACCTACCGCACCACCAATGATGATGGCATAAGCGATGTTGTTCCACTTTTCTGTCGCTGGTAGCTTGCTCATCCAGTACGTCAGCATACCCGTTACAGCAAAGGCAATACCGGTAAATAGCCAACGCTGCCAACCACTTTGATCACTTAAGAAACTGAATGCGGCACCGTAGTTGTGAACGTACAAAAAGTTAAAGAAAGGCAACACTTCGATACGGTTTGCCCAGCCATAACCCATGTTGTCCATGACAAAGAGTTTGATGCCAATGTCTGCAAGAAAAACCAGCAGAGCTAACCATAACCAACGTACACCAGATTGTTTTAACGAAACTTCACTCATTTCTATTCCTAGTATTTACGAAGCGATTCCTCATTCGCACACTCGATTTGAGTCGCTATGAATAATCAGCTTGGTTAAACACATTTCCTATAACTAAAAATAACCCCAGTTGATACTGGGGCTATGATTTTTACAAAAAGTTCAGTCTTTCTCTGAGTCGTTATGCGAACTTACGCACTTCGCCTTCACCATCAACGTTTGATACACAGCGGCCACAGATTTTCTCGTGTCCTTCAATTGTGCCTACGTCTGGTGTGTGGTGCCAACAACGGTCACACTTCTCAGCTTCTGTTGCTGCAACTTCAACGAATAGACCTTCAACGTCTGTCGCTTGAGCCGCATCAGACTTCTCGCTCAGTGGCTTAACAACTGCAGCAGAAGTGATAAGCACGAAACGTAGTTCATCTTCTAGCTTGTTGATCTTAGCCGCTAGTGCATTGTCAGCGTACAGAGTTACTTCAGCTTGCAGTGCACCACCGATTGTTTTCTCTTTACGAGCGTCTTCAAGAAGCTTGTTCACAGCGCCACGAACCGTTTGGATTTCAGCCCAGAATTCGTTGCTTAACTCTTCGCCTTCAGCAAGACCAAATAGGCCTTCGTACCATTCGCCAGTAAATACGAACTTGTCACGAGCGCCAGGCATCTCGTTCCAGATTTCATCTGCAGTGAACGACATGATAGGTGCCATCCAACGAACTAGAGCTTCTACGATGTAGTAAAGCGCAGTCTGACAGCTACGTTGAGCATGGCTGCCCTGCTTTGCTGTGTACTGACGGTCTTTGATTACGTCTAGGTAGAACGAACCCATTTCGATAGAACAGAACTGCATTAGACGCTGAGTTACACCGTGAGTGTTGTAATCGCCGTATGCTTTCACGATCTCTTCTTGTGCAGCTTGAGCACGGCCAACAGCCCAGCGATCAAGTGCAACCATCTCTTCAGCAGGCACTAGGTCAGTTTCAGGGTTGAAACCGCTTAGGTTCGCTAGGAAGAAACGAGCTGTGTTACGAATACGACGGTAAGCATCAGCAGAACGCTTCAGGATTTCATCAGAAACCGCTACTTCACCCGTGTAGTCAGTAGAAGCAACCCATAGACGTAGGATATCTGCGCCTAGTTTGTTGGTTACGTCTTTAGGAGCAACAACGTTACCGATAGATTTAGACATCTTACGGCCGTTACCATCTACTACGAAACCGTGCGTTAACACTTGCTTATATGGTGCTTCATCTTTCATCGCGATAGATGAAATTAGAGAAGACTGGAACCAACCACGGTGTTGGTCAGAACCTTCAAGGTAAAGATCTGCACTGTTCCCGTTGTACTCTTCACGAGAATCAACAACAGAGAAGTGTGTAACACCTGAATCGAACCATACGTCTAGTGTATCTAGCACTTTTTCGTACTTGTCTGCGTCTTCAGCGCCCATAAGGTCTGCTGCGTCTACATCCCACCAAGCTTGAATGCCTTTCTCTTCAACTAGCTTCGCTACTTTTTCGATTAGCTCAGAGCTATCTGGGTGAAGTTCTGACGTTTCTTTATGAACGAACAGAGCAATTGGCACGCCCCAAGTACGTTGACGAGAGATACACCACTCAGGGCGACCTTCGATCATACCTTCGATACGGCTTTGACCCCACTCAGGCATCCACTCAACATTCTTCGTTGACTCTAGTGCTTTTGTACGTAGGCCAGCTTGATCCATAGAGATGAACCACTGTGGTGTTGCACGGAAGATGATTGGAGTTTTGTGTCTCCAACAGTGTGGGTAGCTGTGCTCGTAAGCGTGGTGATGCAGAAGTGCACCTTTCTCTTTCAGTACTTCTAAAACAGAGTCGTTCGCTTTGAATACGTGCTGACCAGCAAATAGCTCGGTGTCAGGTAAGTAAACACCGTTTGAACCTACTGGGTTTGCTACTTCTAGACCGTACTTGTTACCAACAGCGAAGTCTTCTTGACCGTGGCCCGGTGCTGTGTGAACCACACCAGTACCTGAATCAGTTGTTACGTGATCACCAAGGATCGCAGGAACAGTGAAATCGTAGAACGGGTGGTTGAACTGAGAAAGCTCAAGATCAGCACCAGTTGCAAAACCTAGGTTGTGGAAGTGCTCGATACCGGCACGATCCATTACATCTTTAGCTAGCTCAGAAGCAACGATGATACGCTGTGCAGCTTGATCGCCATTCGCTTCAACTTGGATAAGTACGTATTCAAGATCGTCACGTAGACATACTGCGCGGTTAGCCGGCAGAGTCCATGGTGTTGTTGTCCAGATAACGATAGAGATTTCGCCTTGGCCTTCGTGACCTTCAGCTAGCTTGAATTTAGAAACTAGCGCAGCTTCATCAGCCGCTGTAAATTTCACGTCGATTGATGGAGATACTTTATCTTTGTATTCAACTTCCGCTTCAGCCAGAGCAGAACCACAGTCAGTACACCAGTGAACAGGTTTAAAACCTTTCAGTAGGTGACCTTTGTCTGCGATTTTACCTAGAGAACGAATGATGTTCGCTTCTGTACCGAAATCCATAGTACGGTAAGGTTTGTCCCACTCGCCCATGATACCAAGACGTTTGAAGCTCTCTTTTTGACCTTCAACTTGTACCGCAGCGTACTTACGACACTCTTCGCGGAATTCAGCAGCCGAAATTTTCTGACCTGGCTTACCTTTCTTCTTCTCAACCATTAGTTCGATTGGAAGACCATGACAGTCCCAGCCAGGGATGTACGGTGCATCAAAACCAGAAAGGGTCTTAGATTTAATAATAATGTCTTTAAGAATCTTATTCAGCGCGTGGCCAATGTGAATGTCGCCGTTCGCGTATGGAGGGCCATCATGCAGTACGAAAGATTTTTTACCTTTCTTTGCCTTACGGATTTCGCCGTAAAGATCTTCTTTGTACCAACGCTTAAGCATTTCTGGCTCACGATTTGCCAGGTTGCCGCGCATTGGGAACCCTGTTTCTGGTAAGTTCAGGGTATCTTTATAATCACTCATCGATTCTTAATTCCGTTATATTGGGCGAAGTTAGACATTATGTTAATCGGTGGAATCATCCGATTAATTCTTTAGCTGAAGCAGCCACACCCTTGCGGCTTCAGCATCCAATTCTATTTGATTCTTTAATGCGTCGAACGATTCAAATTTCATCTCGTCGCGCAGTTTGTGCAAAAGTCGTACTTCTAACTGTTTACCATACAAATTGGCTTTAAAGTCAAAAAAGTGCACTTCTAATTGCTGCCTTACACCATTCACCGTTGGACGTTGTCCAATATTAGCAACGCCACCGACAGGAACCCCATCGATATCCAATGCTTCAACAACGTACACTCCCGACACAGGAGATACACAACGCTTTAATGGAATGTTAGCGGTAGGGAAACCTATGGTTCTCCCCAGTTTTCGACCATGGGATACGCGACCACTAATGCTGTAATCACGTCCTAACATGGTAGCACTTGCAGCCAAATCATCGACCGCTAATGCATTTCGTATCTCAGTACTGCTAACTCGTAATTGATTTAAGCAATAGCTTTGGGTGCTTACCACCTCAAAACCGTACTTCTCGCCCGCTTCTTGGAGCATAGCGAAATTGCCAGTGCGGCCTTTGCCAAAACAAAAGTCGTCACCAACCACCAAAAACTTCACGCCAAGCTTATCAACCAAAAGATCTTTAATGAATGCTTCAGCAGATAAACTTGCAAAGTACTGATTAAAATTGACACACAATAAACGACTGATATCTAGCTTACTCAGTTGTACGTACTTATCGCGTAAACGAGTTAAACGTGCCGGCGCTCTATCTCGGGCAAACAGCTCCATAGGCTGCGGTTCAAACGTCATAACAACAGAAGGGAACCCTAATGCTGCCGCTTGTTCAGAAACCTGGCTAAGAACCTCTTGATGTCCTAAATGAACACCATCGAAGTTACCTATGGTCAATACACAGCCGTGATGCTGCGCTTTAATATTGTGTATACCTCGGATCAGTTCCATTATGATCAGCTAAAACCTATTATTTGCATCATTCATTGTGTGAAACCGACGGATTATATACTAATCAGTATTAATCTGTCGCTGCTTTTAAATGTTTTACTCGGATACCTAAAACCAGTACCGAAACAATATAAACAAAGCCACCAAGTCCAATCAAGCCTGTTAGCATCAGCGCTCTCTGACTAAAGCTCCACTCAAGCCACTGTTGCATATTATCCAACTGCCAAAAAATAGCCGCGACCATCACGCCGCCAGAGACAACAAGCTTCGTGCAGAACAGCAAAGTGGTCTTTGTCAGCTTATAGACACCAGCAAGATGTAAGCCACGGTATAACAAGGCCATATTCACAAAGGCTGACAGAGCGGTTGCAACCGCCAAACCTATATAGCCATAGAAATAAGCAAAGATAGCGTTAAATACCATGTTCGTGACCATCGCGATAATGCCGTACTTCACCGGAGTTTTCGTGTCTTGACGAGAGTAATACCCCGGAGCCAAGACTTTAATCAGCATGAAGTTAAGCAAGCCAGAGGCGTACGCTACTAAAGACGTCGATGCCTGTTGCACGTCGTGTGGAGAGAACTCACCACGCATGAATAGCACCATCAGCATTGGTTTCGCTAAAACAATAAGCCCCAACATAGCCGGAATGCCAAGCAGTAGCACCATACGCACGCCCCAGTCCATGGTGTGTGCAAACCCTTCTCCTTGAGCATTAACGTGCTTACGAGACAAAGCAGGAAGAATCACAGTCGCAATCGCAATACCGAATAGGCCCAGTGGGAACTCAAGCAATCGATCTGAGTAGTACAACCAACTAATAGAGCCTGTCGCTAGGAAGCTGGCAATGAAGGTATCAAACAGTAGGTTGATTTGGCTGACTGACACACCAAACAGAGCTGGAATCATTAATGTGCGAATCTTAACGACGCCAGGATCTCTCCAGCCCCACTTCGGCTTAACCAATACGCCCGCTTTAATAAGGAAAGGCATCTGGAAAAGGAATTGAACTAAACCACCAAGAAACACACCGATCGCCAAGCCGATTTCTGGCTGCTCTAAATTCGGAGAAATAAACCACGCTGCGCCGATGATCATGACATTCAAAAACACAGGGGTAAAAGAGGAGACCGCAAACTTACCCAGAGTATTGAGAATGGCACCAGATAACGCAACAAAAGTGATGAACCATAAATATGGGAAGGTAATCTTGAGCATAAAGCTCGCTAGCTCGAACTTAGGAGCTGCAGGGCCATCATTGAGCCAGTCGATAAACCAGCCCGCACCAAACAGCGCGGTAATCGCTCCAGAGCCCAGCACACCGATAATGGTAACAATAGAGACTAATACCCCGAGCGTACCTGACACCTTAGCGATTAAGTCTCGGGTTTTCTCTTTATCACCCGCCGCGTGATATTCCGTTAATACTGGGACAAACGCTTGAGAAAAGGCACCTTCTGCAAACAGTCGACGTAAGAAATTCGGGATTTTATTAGCGAAGAAAAATACGTCGGCACTCGCTCCTGCTCCCATCAAATTTGCTACTACTACATCACGTACTAGCCCCAATACACGGGAAACAAAAGTCATTGCACTGACAATCAGGCCTGACTTTAATAGTCGTTTACTCACAGAAACCTCTGACACTGGTTGATTACTTTTAAGGGAGGATAAATACTATCCTGTCCTAAGAAGCATATTTATTAGCATTGGTCTAAAAATGCTGTTAGAATCCCCGCCATCTTAACCGCGATGACCTTTCCATTCCAAAGTTTGTTTGGCTACGATTGGTTTTTGCACAAATCATTTGACAATTAAGCGCTAATGAGGGATAGTCCTCGCCCTTAAATTGTCACCGAACTAAGTTTTTGGGAGTTAGACCCTTGGCAAACAGTAAATCTGCTAAGAAGCGCGCTATCCAAGCTGAGAAACGTCGCCAGCACAACGCTAGCCGTCGTTCTATGATGCGCACTTACATGAAAAAGACTATCGCAGCTATCGCAGCTGGTGATAAAGAAGCTGCAACTGCTGCTCTTGTAGAAGTTACACCACTTCTTGACCGTATGGCGACTAAAGGCCTTATTCATAAGAATAAAGCTGCACGTCATAAGTCTCGTTTCGCTGCTGCAATCAAAGCTCTTTAATAGAAATTTGATTACAACGCAAAACGAAAAAAACCGGCTTAGGCCGGTTTTTTTATATCTGAATTTTGAGTAACACAATTAAACGACTGACCGACAGTAGTTAAAAATAACAAACAGACTCAGATATCGACAGGGAATAAAACAGAGAAGAGTCAAATAGATAGGTAATGGCTAAATAGGTAGAAAGTAGATAAGTAGCTGAAATAGATAGTGAACAGACAGGTTTGAACGTTCGAAGCGAAATACTGACACTTCCTTGTGTCGACCTTATTCCTGATAAGAAACCACTTTTCTTACCAAAAATAAACTACTTGCAATATAGACCATGCAGTAGATTAATCATTGCTTTTACTTCTTCACTGCTCAATGTGTAATACACGGTTTGAGCTTCTTTGCGAGTATCGACCAAGCCATCTCTTCTCAACCAAGCAAGATGTTGAGATAAAGCCGATTGACTCAGTTCCAACTTACCACACAACTCCCCAACCGACAGCTCAGTACCATGTAAAAGGCACAAAATCTGTAAGCGACGTTCGTTGGCCATGGCTTTGAGTAGAATCACAGCTTGTGCTGAATTCTTCTCCATCTCTTTTAAGTTCATAGTTTGGCTCCCTACAACCTTTACGCCAACTACGGGCTATCAGTATTTACGGCATATTGCGGGGTTATCATAGTCGATATCAATTCATTAACAAACTACCTCATTCGAACAATTTGCTAAAATCTGCGTCACATACATTTTTTACGGCTGGATGCTGGATCATCCTCTCAGCAAAAATAACGTAGTACTCTTCTTTTAACTCTTCAATACCGCCCAATAATTGCAAGGAAGTGTCTTGTTCCACTTCTGACATGTACAAGGTTGGGGCTAAGAAAATAGCATCATGGTGGTAACGAGCGAACGCTTTCATCAATGCTGCGTCATCAAACTCGCCCAAAATATCCGGTTTTAGACCCTGTCTATCAAACCATTGCAGTATCTTGCGTCCCATTGAGGTTCGACTTCCCGGGATCAACAGCTTTCTTTGCTCTAATACGGCAGGGAAATTAACCCCTTTCACCTCACCAGAGCTGAAAAAGCTCATACCACTCTCCCCCAACTTCTTGCTGAATAAGCCAGGGCTTTGGCTAGAGTCCACTGGGCAGTCAGACAAGATCATATCGAGCTTATGTTGAGAGAGCTGTTCAAGCAACATTTCATGAGTCGATTCAAAACAGCGAAGGTGGATACTGTTATCTTCTGGAATCGTCGACATCAAGATCTTACTAACCAACCGTTTCGAAAGAGCGTCTGCCACACCGACATCAAACAGAATATTTGAGTGCTGACTGTAGTTCACGATATCCAGCATTTCGTAGCTCAGACCAAACATGCGATCCGCGTATTTGAAAACCAACTGCCCAAGCTCTGTTGGTTCAACACTGCGGCCATTTCGCTTAGTCAGCTTGCCGTCCATTCGCTCTTCTAATGCTTTTATCTGGCCAGTGACTGTTTGAGGTGTGAGAAATAGAGCCTCTGCTGCTTTGGTAACAGAGCCTTGCTTGCAGACCATCCAGAAGTAATAAAGATGGTTATAGTTGAGGTGCGACATAGGTGTGCCGTAATAAGAGAGTCGATTCCTTTTTATATCAAATATGACACCTACACTCAACAAACTCGGAAAAACCATACATAAAACCATTTAACTGCTAATTTTTTCGAGGTGTTTGATTTCATAATGTAATATTAACGCCAATTTTCTCAATTTTTTTCTAACTTTTAAGATCTATACCACCCATCAAAAACCGCAATAAAATCATTTATAAACATACACTTAAAACAAAATTATTTACTGTCAGAATATTTAAACAGTAAATCATCACAAAAAAGTCCCGCCTCAACCAAAATGTAATATTACTGAAATATTTCCCCTCTAACATCACGCTCAGATTAAACAAACAGACCAAACACAGACTTAAACGGTCCTATGGAGAAAACATTATGAACCAAGCTACTACTGCAGCAGCGCCTATTTCGAGCACAACTCGTTGGCTACGCTGGGCTAACTTGGCATTCATGCTTTACTTACTATTACTTTCAGTTTCAATGGTTGGTACAGGCTTCAAATGGGCAACAGGCGAACAAGCAAAGGTTCTTTTTGAATTTGCTTCACACCCAGTTGCAGGCTTAATGATTGGTTTAGTTGCAACCGCACTTATTCAATCATCAAGTACAGTTACTTCAATTATCGTTGGCCTTGTGGCAGGTGGTTTACCTGTTGAGCTAGCAATCCCTATGATCATGGGTGCAAACATTGGGACTACGGTAACCAATACGCTAGTTAGCCTTGGTCACGTTCGTTGTAAAGAAGAGTTCAAACGCGCATTCGCAAGTGCGACGATTCACGACTTCTTCAATCTATTGGCTGTAGCTATTTTCCTACCGCTAGAGATGGCGTTTGGTATTCTAGAGAAGATTTCTCACTGGTTGGTATCTCCGATGCTAGCAACAGGTGATATGAGCATGAAGGGCCTTAACTTCATCAAGCCAATCACTAAACCAGTAGTAAGCGCAATTAAAGAGCCTCTATCAACATTTGGCGACACGATTGGCGGCATCATGCTTATCGCTCTAGGTATCGCAACGATCTTCGTAGCTATCACTGTTATGGGTAAGCTGATGAAGAGCCTGATGGTTGGTCGTGCTCGTGAGATTCTTAAGAACGCAATTGGTCGTGGTCCAATCCACGGCATCGCTTCTGGCTCTATCGTTACTATCCTTGTTCAGTCTTCTTCAACGACAACAAGCTTAATGGTTCCACTAGTAGGCTCAGGTGTTCTTAAAGTACGTGATGTTTACCCATTCACTCTAGGCGCAAACATAGGTACATGTATTACCGCTCTGCTTGCAGCAACAGCAGTATCAGGTGAGTTTGCAGTATTCGCACTACAGATTGCTCTAGTACACTTGGTGTTCAACATCATGGCAACGGTATTCATCTTCGGTATCCCGTTCCTACGTGAGCTACCAGTTAAAGCGGCAGACATGATTTCAGACATGGCTGTGAAGAACAAAGCTGTTGTTGCCGGTTACCTTGTTGCGGTATTCCTTGTACTGCCAGGCACAATCTTGTCTCTGACTGCTTAATAGAAAAATACACATCGCTTATAGCAAGGCCCGCAACCTAGGTTGCGGGCTTTTTCTATTTTAAGAGCAGATTCGAGTCAACGAGTGGCGAAGGGCCAGAAGCAGATTAGAGATATGGGTAAGCGAGTAACGAAAAACACGAACTGTGATAGCCGTACTTGGTATATCGCCGACTCAAACCTAGGTATGCTTTTCGTATTCCTAATCTCATTTGCTCGCTTATACTCTTATTTCTTCGAACCTCAAATCCCGTTCAATCGCATCTAAAACCCGTCATTCTCTACAGCGAAGAAAGAGTATGAGAGGAAATCTATCACAGGGACCCAGAGGTTCATTACTCCCTCCTACGTCGATCTAGGGAATGACAGGGGCTTTGAGCTTCATATCTCGTTTACTCGAATCTAATCCCTACATTAACTGCTCTTCAGATACAAAAAAGGCTGCACAGTGACAGCCTTTCAATCAAAAAAACGGATTTGATTAAACCGAGAATGGATACTTAATCGCTTCGTGGCACTCGTAACCTTCAACCCAGAAGTCATCCATCGTTACCCAAGTTTCTAAATCCTCTAGAGACTTAATTTCAGGGTTGATATGGAACGTTGGGCCCGCTAGAGGCTCTCGCTTTAGCTGAATATCACGCATAGGTGCCAGTTGGTCTTCATAGATATGAGCATTAACTAACTTGTGGTAAGCCACACCCGCTTTTTTACCTGTGATTTGCGCCATGATCGCTAGGAACACGTACACTTGAACCATGTTGAAGTTCAGGCCTAATGGTACATCACAAGAGCGCTGAGTACTGTTTAGGTACAGAGTGTCACCAAGTAGAGAGAAATGGTGGCTGTACATACACGGACGCAAGCAGCCCATGTGGAACTCGCCTGGGTTGTAGAAGTTTAAGATCTCACCACGGTCATCGATACCATTCGTCAGGTCATCTACAATCTTCTTCAGTTGGTCAATATGACCACCATCAGGCTTTGCCCATGCTCGGCCTTGAACGCCATAAACACGCCCCATGTCATCTTCACCCTTACGGTAAGGATTGTTCAGCCATGCTTCGTTCAAGTTAGAGTTTGCGTCCCAAGTTTTTGTACCTAGTTTGCGAAAATCTTCAGCACTGTCGTAACCACGGATATAGCCAAGCAGCTCAGCAACTGCCGCTTTCCAAAAGCTCTTACGCGTTGTGACAAGCGGGAACTGGCTGTTACCAACATCATATTCAAGGTCAGCATTGATCACGGTTAGGCAGCGCTTGCCCGTGCGTTCATTTTCAATCCAAGTACCGTTATCAACGATACGCTGACAGAGATCTAAATACTGTTTCACACCAATTCCTTACTTCGTTTGTTGTGGTAATTCGTCTTTGTAGTGACCGCGCTTATATGCCCATACCATCATCAGCGCACCGATGATAACCATTGGCAGCGATAGGATTTGCCCCATAGAGATAAACCCGCCGAACAAGCCTAGATGAGCATCTGGTTCACGTACGTATTCAACTAAGAAGCGGAATGTACCATATCCTGCAAGGAATAACCCTGATACAGAACCAAGAGGACGCGGCTTTTTGATAAACCAGTTCAAGATGAAGAACAGCACAATACCTTCAAGCGCCATTTCATAAAGCTGAGATGGGTGGCGAGGAAGTGGACCGCCATTAGGAAATACGATTGCCCATGGCACATCTGTAACACGGCCCCAAAGTTCACTGTTCATGAAGTTGCCTAAACGCCCCATGCCTAGACCAAAAGGCACCAATGGTGCAATCATGTCTGCCACGCCAAAGAAGGTGCGACCATTCTTTTTCGCATACCAGAACATTGCGGTAATAACACCAAGCAAGCCGCCGTGGAAAGACATGCCGCCAGTCCATACCTTAAAAAGGTAAAGTGGATCCGCTAAGAAAAGATCAAAGTTGTAGAACAGTACGTAGCCAATACGACCACCAAGCACCACACCTAGAAAGCCAGCGAACAATAAGTCTGATACTTGCTCTCGAGTCCAACCGCTACCCGGCTGATCAGCTCGGCGATTTGCTAACCAAAGAGCAAACATAAAACCGACAAGGTACATTAGGCCGTACCAACGAACTGAGATTGGTCCTAGTTCAATAAGAACAGGATCGATATTTGGGAATTCAATAAAACCCTGAGACATACTTGGCTCTCTATCTAAATTGAATAACGATTAGCTCAATCGCTAACGAAAGACACTACAGCAGCATGGTCGCTGCTATAAACATTAAAAATACCGCAAAGAACTTCTTAAGTACTGGTGTTGGTAATTGCGTAGCCAGCTTCGCACCCACTCGAGTGGTCAGTACTGATGTGCACGATATCGCAACCAAGGCAGGTAGGTAGACATAACCAAGGCTAAACGCAGGCAGCCCCTCGACAGACGAGCCATGCCAAATAAATCCTAGCATCCCAGAGATAGCGATAACAAAACCACATACTGAAGATGAACCCACCGCTTTACGCATTTCCACACCATGATGGTTAAGGAAAGGCACAGACAAGGAACCGCCACCAATACCCGCTAGGCTTGAAACCAAACCAATGCACCCACCACATAACATGGTTGTCGCAGAGCCAGGCATCGCCTTTTTGCTCTGAGAACGAATCGACAACAGCATCTGCAGTGCCAGCACCAAAACAATGACACCAAAAACTTTAGGCAGGTATTGAGAAGGAATAACGTCAGCTACAAAAGAACCAAGAAAACCACCAACCACAACTCCCGGCATTAACCACTTAACGACAAAGATCTCGACGTTACCCAACTTTAAATGGTTAATCGCAGACGATCCTGACGTAACAATTATGGTGGATAGCGAAGTCGCCAATGCCATTTGCATTGCAAACTCTTGAGGAATACCCGCTTTTGGGAGCAAGAACAGTAAGGCCGGAACCACCAGCAACCCACCGCCAATACCCAGCAAGCCAGCTAAAACACCAACAACAGCACCAAGGCCTGCCAGCAAGCCTATCAGTTCATATGACACGTTAATTCCTATTTTTTACCTGCTCGAATGAAGCCTGTAAATTCACGCTCTTCGAAATAGTTCAGCATCATACTATAGATATCACTGCCATACGGCTTTGAAAGTGCCTTATTTGCCAAATCCTGTAATTCGATCAAGTTAGATTGGCGAATCAAATACTTGGTTCTAGCCACATTCGAGGTGTTCATACTTAACGTCTGATAACCCAATCCAAGCAGTAACAATGCACCCATTGGATCACCGGCTAGCTCTCCACAAATACACACAGGTAATTGATATTGCTTACAAGTATCATGAATCTGTTTCAATGCCATGATCACTGCAGGGTGCATAGATTCATAGACATCAGAGACTCGAGAATTGTTCCGATCAACGGCCAATAAATATTGGGTTAAGTCATTGGTTCCGACAGAAACAAAATCGACCTTGTCAGCAATCAGCGGTAGCAGATAGAGCATCGAAGGCACTTCAATCATGATACCGATACGAGGCATTCGTACTCGGTTATCAAGTTCATGCACTTCATCATAGGCTTGCTCAATCAACTGTAGTGCATCATCTAACTCCTGAGCGCTCGAGATCATCGGTAGTAGAATGCTCAAGTTATGGCTTTCACAACTCGCACGCAACATGGCACGCAGTTGGATAATGAAGATATCTGGATGATCCAGCGTAAAGCGGATACCACGCCAGCCAAGGAATGGGTTGTCTTCCTCGATTGGGAAGTAAGGTAATGCCTTATCACCACCAATATCAAGCGTACGCATCACCACTTGCTTATTAGGGTAGCTAGAAAGTACAGAGCGATACTGCTTGAACTGTTCATCCTCTGATGGGAAACGTTGTTGCAATAAAAAGGAGATTTCCGTTCGATACAGCCCAACGCCATCAACGCCTTGATTGATGGCAATATTGGTATCAGCGCTCAAGCCTGCATTAAGTAGGATTTCGACCTGTTGATCATCTTGGGTTTTCGCAGGTAGATACAGCTCGCGATTGACCATTGAGGAGAGCTCACTCTCTTCAAGAATCAGCCCGCGATACTCTTTGAGCAGGTTCTTAGTCGGCTCGATAAAGATCTCGCCACTATAACCATCGACGATGGCTTGCTTACCATTCGCCTGCTCGAGGTTAATGTTAACCCCCATCACCGAAGGAATGCCAAGCGCGCGAGATAAAATCGCAGCGTGCGAGTTCGCCGCCCCTTCCAATGAAATCACAGCCAACAGCTTCTCTTTTGGAATCGACGCTAATACAGAAGCCGTTAACTCACGAACCACAAGGATAATCGGTTTGTCTAAGGTGCGTAGTTCATATTCAGAGTTATGGAGGAAATACAACAGCCTTTGGCCGAGCTCTCGAATATCCTGCGCCCTTTCACGCAGATAAACATCCGACATACGAGCAAAGCGATTGGAATAACTCTCGACTACCTGCCTTAGGGCCCAGTCCGCTTTATCGCCTTTTTGAATTTGGCTTTTGAGATCCTTACGCAACATAGGATCGTTGAGTAAGTGCGTAAACAGGTCAAAGATCGCCAATGCATCTTTATTAATTTCACTGTCTAGGCGCTTTCGCATGCGCTTGAAGTCATTGAGGGCATTTTCAACTGCCACGGCCAATAACTCTTGCTCGCGCTCAATATTGAGCGTCGAAGCTGGATACACATCCGTTAATTCAGGTTGAGTGTTGTCCCACCACAGATCCCCAATAGCAACCCCAGATGAAGCGGCAATACCTTTGATGCCTGGCAGCTTTTGTTGCTCCAACAGCCAATGACCTTGAGTTTGGGCGTGCGCCACAATAACCGCAAGTTGAGCTGAGAGCGTAACAAGGAAAGACTCTTCCATCTCACTGAATAAGCGAGGCGTCTTTTGTTGAATAACCAATACACCAAGCACTTGCTTGCGATGGATGATAGGAGTGCCAAGAAAAGAGTGGTAAATGCTTTCTCCAAGCTCTGGAAAAAACTTATAAGCAGGGTGAGCAGACGCTTGTGCAAGGTTAATAGGTTCAGCGCTTCGTTTGACAAGGCCAACCAGACCTTCGTCGAAGCCAATGTGAATACTATTACCTTCAAAGATCAGGCCTTGAGTTGCCATCAACTCAAGGCGCTGCAGATCATTATTGGCTAAATACACGGTGCAACATTCCGTCTGCATCGCACTGCATGTCTCTTTAACTAGAATATCAAGTGCCGTCGATACATCTTCAACTCTTGATACGTGTTCAACTATTTCCCTTAGTTGACTGAGCATGCTTAACCTCTACGCAATTTGCGTTTTCCTTTTGTTTTTCGCTCTTTAAACGGCATTGCTAAAGATGCGAACTCTTTCATTGCTCGACGGTAAACATCTCGCTTAAAAGAAACAACTTGTCGAACTGGGTACCAGTAACTCACCCAACGCCAACCATCAAACTCAGGCGAACTCCCACGCTGCATATTGATACGCGATTCATCGCAATCTAAGCGTAAAAGGAACCACTTCTGTTTTTGTCCAATACAGACAGGTTTGGAATCCCATCGAACCAGTCGTTTGGGTAGCTTGTAGCGTAACCAATGACGACTTGTCGCGACGATCTTTACATCCTTTTTAGTAAGGCCAACCTCTTCATACAACTCACGGTACATTGCCTGTTCCGGAGTTTCACCTTCATCTATTCCCCCTTGAGGGAATTGCCATGAATGTTGCCCGTATCGTTTAGCCCAGAAGACCTGACCATGGTTGTTACAGATTACAATACCAACATTTAATCGGTAACCATCGCCATCTATCACTGGCCAACCTCTATCTAAATTTTTAATTACACCGATTTTTCCACATATCCCCAATTGGAGCAAACTTAGTGACGTGATAAGCGCTATATTTATGAATATTATCTATGAATATGGATAAGTTTTGCTCAAACTTGAGTTACCCACACAATAATGAGACCTAGACCACATTTATTCACCTTTTCTGTGAATAACTATGTGAAGAATTAGTCGCAATCGTTTTTATTAATCCATAGATTCATCAACACCAACACAACACCTTGAAGAAAATAAAAATTAAAATAATAAAAAACAATAACTTAATCAAAAAACACAAAAACAAAGCACGACAAAAAACCAAAAGATCTTTTGAAAACACAAGCTGCTCAAAGATCGACCACCCCGGTGTTTATCCACACTACCAAGTGAAAGATTCATTTTCCACCCCATTTGGCAAGCATTTTATCCACCCAAAAACCCTGTTTATTTATCCACCAAATTAATATTTCAATTAATTACCTTTATGTCCTGTGGATAACCCTAACTTTGATCCCTTTTTAGGCTAGGAGAACATTTATTAACCAGTCGTCATTTGGTGATATCTTCTGATAAAATCGTTTTTTTGATCATGCCTTTTAATATGAAACCAGAACCACAAACACAAGCAGAGTTGTTAGAGCGAGCGTATGCGATCGCCGGGATGACCTTCAAAGAGCTAGCCGATGAAGCAAAGATGGACATGCCTAATGATCTTAAACGAGATAAAGGATGGGTTGGACAGCTGTTAGAGTGGCACTTGGGCGCACCCGCTGGCAGTAAACCAGAACAGGATTTCGCGAAACTAGGCATTGAACTTAAGAGTATTCCTATTGGCTATTCTGGTAAGCCACTCGAAACCACCTTTGTTTGTGTTGCACCATTAATGGGTGTACAAGGGCTGACATGGGAGACCAGCCACGTTCGTAACAAGCTATCTAAAGTGTTGTGGATTCCGGTAGAAGGCGAAAGAGAAATCCCATTAGCAGAGAGACACGTTGGCTCACCACTATTGTGGACGCCAAGCGAGGCTGAAGACGAAATACTCAAAAGAGATTGGGAAGAGCTGATGGAGTTGATCGTTTTAGGGAATGTTGAACAGATCACTGCAAGACATGGAGAAGCACTGCATCTGCGTCCAAAGGCCGCAAACAGCCGCGTTTTGACTGAGGCCTATGGTGCGAGTGGCAAGCCAATCAAAACCAAACCTCGTGGATTCTATTTACGAACTCAATTTACTCATAACATACTCATTACACACTACGCATAGTACCTTGATAGCCATGCATCAATGACTAAAAAGTAAGGCGCTAAGGGCTTGTATCTAATGAGGTTTCAACGCTAATTCAATATCGCAGTAGCTTTGACTTGGCTCGTTACCAAATTCGTCGTAAGCATTGTGTAAACGAAGGTAGGCCTTCTCAAAACCTAGCCGGAGTAACTCCTGTTTCACTTGATCCAAAGATCCAAAGTGAAGCGGTTCACCATCTTGTTTTACAGGCTCTAGCTTGTGTTTGTACTCCACGGCTAGTAGATATTCTGAGATGTCAGAACAACCAATAACGTACACTTTCGGTGTCTGGTACGAGTCTTTGTGATCTCCATGTAACCACATGTCTAACTGATGCTTTTGCATAACGCCTCCCTTGCTCTCTTTAGCTTAGTAGAACTCTTTTTGTTTACTAGGGTGGGCTGATCTTTCAACTTAAAAAAGCAAAAAAGAGAAGCCAGTGCTTCTCTCTTTTTGCCAGTTCTAGTTCAAAGCTCCCACTTTGACACCTAACCATCACTGTCGATTATTTAAGGGATTGATGGTGCTATCAATCCCTACAGATTACGTCGGTATTCGCGCACTAAGGACACGACGAAGATGACGAACGCGACGTTCAATGGTGACCACTTCAGGTTCAGAGAAACCAATTGGACGACCATCGGCCTCAAGGCCAATATCTCTTAGCAAATGAGTATTGTGCCATGGTAGGTCTAGTGAATTACGACGTACTTTTCGCTGCCATTCCCGCTCTTCACGACGAAGATCGGCACGGATAAGGACTGTTGCTAATTTTAAATATACTGAGTGACGCATAATAACTCTCCAGTTGTGAATAAACTGAGGAAAAATAGCGTGTTAGATAGTATGAGGGCTTCTCACTTAGCTGCTATTTTTCCGCAGCCAAATAAGGATACGGATCTATTAGTTAGGTTTATCTTGGGTGTTTCGATCGGCCATGGCTGAGATTTGTGACGTAACAGTCACCATGTCAGTACACGGTTCAAACGATGCGCAAATGTGCTGTATAAAATCGAAATGTTTCATTTACGCCTCCAAGCTAACTAAAAAATCCAAAAGAAATGGGATAGTAAAAGCAGACAAGTCTTTGTTAAGTCGCTGCTTTCACGGTTAAAGTCTAACGAAGTGAGTATATTATTCAACCGATAATTGATTAACATTTTCAAAACAATGCATTCACCTAAAATATCAGTTGCATATTTGTTTACATATAAGATATTAACTATGATTATATAAAATCACAGCATATCTCTCTTAATGGCCAAGAGTTCACCTCTCGATTGTTCGAACATAGACGCAGCGATTAGCAACAAAAAAGCCACGCATCATGCGTGGCCTTAAATTTACACTAACTGATTTAATGACTTAGAAGAGGGTGCTACACGACATCCTCAGAAATCAGGCTGTGTTTATTCAGCAAACGGTACATGGTTGCCCGTGACACGCCAAGTTCCTTAGCGGCTAATGAAACCTGTCCACCATAAGATTCCAAGACGCTCAGTAAGGCGTCACGCTCTGAACGTTCACGAATGCTCTTCAAGCTACGTCGCTCATCATTCTGCTTTGGCAAATCAAGCTGCTGATCCTCAATGATCGCAGCATCCGACATCAACACAACGCGCTTTATCTGGTTCATCAATTCGCGGACATTGCCTGGCCAGTGGTAACGATTCATCGAACGAATGGCATCTTCCGAAAAACTCTTTGCCTGAGCATTAAACTCTTTCGAATACTCTCGTAGGAAATGATTGGCTAATACGGAAATATCACTCACGCGCTCTTTGAGGCTCGGTACATGAATGCGAAGCACATTAATGTAGTGATAAAGCTCTTCATTGAAATCCCCTTCGATTAAAGCTTTTTCAATATCAGACGAGTTTGCTGCCAGAATACGTACATCAACAGACTTAGGTCCATCGGCTGATTCAATCTTACCTTCCTGCAAAAAGCGCAACAGATTCAATTGTTGATTGCGTGGCATTGCTAAGACATCATTGAGCAAGATAGTGCCGCCATCAGCCTCCTCTAACATACAAGGAGAAGACATTGGCTGTTCGGAGATACCAAATACCTCAGATTCTATTCTCATTTCAGACAAGGCACGGCAGTTCACCGATAGAAATGGCTTTTGAGATCGTGATGAGTTTTGATGAATAGAGTGTGCAATCGTCTCTTTACCTGACCCGCTCTCTCCATAAATCAGAATACTGACATCCGTTGGGCCAATACGCTTCACTTGGTCTCTCAGGCGTTTCACAGCCACAGAGTCGCCTAGCAATCCCATATTATTGTTAACGCCATAGTTTGGCCATACTTTCTGCTCAAGCTTAAGCATTCCTAGCTGGTGACCAATTGTGCTTAATAGCTGGACGTCTGGGATAGGAGCGGTGAAAAAGTCGATACAAAAGTTAACGATAAACTGGCAGATCGTATCTGAACTTAATTGAGATTCACGGATAAACGCGAGCCATCTTACCTGCTTGTTGTTGCTCACAAGGTTAGCAATACCATTAAGGCTGAATTCATCATGGCTAAGATCCACAATGCCAATGCATGGACCAATTTCATTAATCAAGGCATCCGCTTTTCGTAAGTCGGCACACTGGGTACACTGCCAACCCACTTGCTCTAATACAGATAACCAGGGTTCGTACGCACCACCAACGACGATAAGAGAACCTGGCAAGGAATCCATCTTAAATTGAGTTCCCATCCTTCTTCCTTATTCTATTTTTATTTAAATCAGGCTAATACGAATCACCGCTTATTCGCTTGGCAAAATGCCGCGAAATCGTATTCAATGCAGAAACCTATAGTAGAGAGAATATCTTAGATTTTATGTCTCATTAGTAAGACTATGTCAGAAATAATGATTTTTCGAATCAAGAGTGCGGTACAGGCTGGGTTTTGAGGCCTAAAAACAGAAAAAGCCACCCGAAGGTGT
>NZ_JBQKUM010000074.1:0-24207 GCF_054968605.1 Pseudoalteromonas sp. G5_S1_14_S5
GTCTTGAGCTACGCCAAGCCACACTCATAGTGACAATCATGTAGGCAAGCCGTAAAATAACGCCTCTTTATTTTTAGGACAGAGATGTTTCGGTAGATCAGCATGCGAGTAATACTTGGCCCTATGGAGGGCGTTCTAGACCACCTAATGCGTGAAATTCTAACAGAGCTCAATGATTACGATCTCTGCGTAACCGAATTCGTGCGTGTTACTGATCAACTTCTACCACCGCATGTATTCCATCGTTTATGTCCTGAGCTTCATCAAGGCTCTCAGACCATGGCGGGCGTTCCTGTCCATGTGCAGTTACTTGGTCAACACCCGAAATGGATGGCAGAAAATGCAATTCAAGCGGCGAACCTTGGTGCCAAAGGTATCGATCTAAACTTCGGTTGCCCAGCAAAAGCGGTAAATAAGAGTAATGGTGGCGCATCTTTACTGAAAGAGCCCGAGCTTATCTACCAAGTTGTTAAAGCGACCCGAGAAGCCGTTCCTGAGCACATTCCAGTTTCAGCTAAGATTCGTTTAGGTTGGGAACACCCAGATGAGTGCTTTGAAATTGTTGATGCGATTGAACAAGCCAAAGCGGACGAACTAACTGTCCATGCAAGAACCAAAACCGGTGGCTACAAGGCAAGCGAAATTAAGTGGGATTACATTAATCAGATCCGCCAGAAGACATCGCTACCTTTGATCGCGAATGGCGAAATATGGAATTATCAAAACGGGCAAGATTGCATTAAAACGACGGGGGTCGACTCGCTCATGGTGTGCCGTGGTGCTTTCAACGTTCCAAACCTTGGTAACGTGGTTAAGCACAACCACCAGCCAATGCCATGGATAGAGGTTATTGCTCTGCTATTACGCTATTCAGAGTTCGAAATTGAGGGCGATAAAGGTTTGTACTATCCAAACCGTGTAAAACAGTGGTTTGTGTATCTACGCAAAGAGTACCCAGAAGCGGAAGAACTGTTCCGAGAAATCAGAACCTACAAAAAAGCTGCGCCTATCGTCGAGCAGATCAAGCGCTACCAAGAGCTGTACAATCAGCCTGCATAGATCTCCCCTCTCGAACTGTCTATTAAAGCATTTCGACTGAACAACGTGGCTAGGTTTGCTCTGGGATTAGATAAGAAACGGGATGAGTAGGATATACAAGGATTAGAGCTGAGAGCAACCGAGTATGTGGAATATCGTTACTCTCAGGCCTATAGGGAGATGTGAGGTGTCTTTTTAGAACCAACGCTCCATTGCCGACTTGTCTAGCTGGCGGAAAGCGCGATTAAGTATAATAGCGAGTTCTTTATAACGAGGACGCGGCTTTATTGGTTCTAATGCAAAACCTGTTTCGGTGATCTTTTCGTGCAGCTCACGATACCAAGACACCAAAGCTGGCGGAAGTAGCGTGTTTGAGCGGTTACCTAACCACCACATGCCTTGAAGTGGCAAGCTAATAGCGAACAAAGCCATAACCACAGCTTGTGGTATTGCTTGGTAATTATTAAAAACCATTTGCGTAAGAACACTGATAGCAGCGATCGCAGGCATCACCTTAACACCAAAGCGCGTCGCTTTAATGATGCGTTGCTCTGGGAAAATAGCGTTTAACTCTTTTCGAACAGGCCAGAGATCCATGTATTTTTGGCCATCTTTTAAACTGCCAGCTAGACCAACTCTATTGCTCATATGAGTCTCCCATTAAAAAAAAGTTGAAATCATCAACTAAAAACACAAAAATTTGACGAAAAATAATATTCTTTCAAATTTTTTTGTTATATTTGCACAATATCGCTATTATTTGCAGACCTCAATCTCATTGTTGCCCTTATTTACAATTTAAGCAACTTTGAGAAGACTTCTGCAAGGAATGCACAAGCCGCTTTTGCTTAAAAAGTGCGCTTTCACTTTAATACGGAAATTAACGTTTTTTTGACCAAGGTTAGTACGCAAGCCACCGAGCTTCGTCTATTCTTGAGATTAATTTTCATCCTTAACTGATTTCGATCAGAAAAATTAACAGGTAGTCATTAATGTCTAAGCTAGTTTTAGTTTTAAACTGTGGTAGTTCTTCTCTTAAATTCGCTGTTGTTGATGCAGAAACAGGTGCAGAGCACCTAACTGGTCTTGCTGAATGTCTAGGTCTTCCAGAAGCTCGTATGAAGTGGAAACTTGACGGTAAGCACGAAGCACAACTAGGCGCGGGCGCAGCTCACGTAGAAGCACTATCTTTCATGGTAGAAACTATTCTTGCTTCTAAGCCTGAGCTTAAAGCTAACCTTGGCGCTATCGGTCACCGTATCGTACACGGCGGCGAGCAGTTCACTCAATCTGCACTAATCACAGATGACGTTCTTAAGGGTATTCAAGACGCTGCGACTTTCGCACCTCTTCACAACCCAGCTCACCTAATCGGTATCGAAGCTGCTCAACAGAACTTCCCAGGCCTTAAAAACGTTGCTGTATTTGACACTGCGTTCCACCAAACAATGCCTTCTGAGTCTTACCTATACGCTCTACCGTACAACCTGTACAAAGAGCACGGCATCCGTCGTTACGGCATGCACGGTACTTCTCACCTATTCATCACTCGTGAAGTTGCAGGCCTATTAAACAAGCCAGTTGAAGAAGTTAACATCATCAACTGTCACCTAGGTAACGGCGCTTCTGTATGTGCGATCAAGAACGGTAAATCTGTAGACACTTCTATGGGTCTTACTCCTCTTGAAGGTCTTGTAATGGGTACTCGTTGTGGTGACCTAGACCCTGCAATCATCTTCCACCTACATGACGCACTTGGTTACTCTGTTGAAGAAATCAACAACATGCTAACTAAAGAGTCTGGTCTTGCTGGTCTAACTGAAGTGACTTCTGACTGTCGTTTCGTTGAAGACAACTACGGTGAGAAAGAAGAAGCAACTCGTGCAATGGACGTATTCTGTCACCGTCTAGCTAAGTACGTTGCTGGTTACACTGCAACTCTTGAAGGTCGTCTAGACGCAATCACTTTCACTGGCGGCATCGGCGAAAACTCTGGCCCAATCCGTGAAATGGTTCTAAACCGCCTAGGCATCTTCGGCATCGAAGTTGACGGTGAAGCTAACCTTAAAGCTCGTTTCGGCGGCGAGGGTACTATCACTACAGCTAACAGCCGTATCCCTGCAATGGTTATCTCTACTAACGAAGAGCTAGTCATTGCTGAAGACACTGCGAAGCTAGCAGGTCTTTAATCAAAATTTGTACCGCTGGCTTTAACGAGCCGGCGGTCTTTTGATGAAAATGGGGCTCAGCTTCTATTCCTATTCCTACCCTTAAATAGGAATAGGAAGTTGAGCTTTTTTAATCCAATAGCTAAAGGTACTCATACGAATGTCTCGTACTATTATGCTTATCCCTACTAGTGCTGGTGTTGGTCTAACTAGCGCAAGCATGGGTGTTCTTCGCGCAATGGAGCGCAAGGGCGTTAAGGTTTCTTTCTACAAACCAATCTCTCAACCACGTTCTGGTGGTGATCAACCTGATCTAACTTCAACTATCGTTGGTACAAACAGCGATGTTAAGATCGGTCAACCTCTAGCGATGTCTGTTGCTGAAAGCCTTATCGGTAACGACAACATGGACGAGCTACTAGAAACTGTTGTTGAGCGTTACAACCAGATCAACAAAGATGCTGACGTAACACTTATCGAAGGTCTAGTACCAACTCGTAAGCACCCATTCGCTAACCAAGTGAACGCAGAAATTGCTGCAACACTAGGTGCAGAGATTGTACTTGTTGCAACTCCGGGTACTGACAATCCAACTCAACTTAAAGAGCGTATCGAAGTAGCATGTTCTAACTTCGGTGGCACTAAGAACAAAAACATCTCTGGCGTTATCATCAACAAGCTTAACGCACCAGTAGATGAAGCGGGCCGTACTCGCCCTGACCTATCTGAAATCTTTGACGATGCAGACAGCGCTCAGCAAAGCGAACTAAAAGTAATGGAGATCTTCAACACTTCTCCAATCCGTGTTCTTGGTTGTGTGCCTTGGAGCATCGAGCTAATCGCTACTCGTGCTGCAGACATGGCTTCTCACCTGAACGCTGAGATCATCAACGAAGGTGAACTGAATACTCGTCGTGTTAAGAGCATCACTTTCTGTGCACGTTCTCTACCGCACATGATTGAACACTTCAAGCCAGGTTCACTACTTGTGACTTCGGCTGACCGTCCTGACGTTATCGTTGCAGCAGCACTTGCAGCAATGAACGGCGTTGAGATTGGTGCTGTTCTTCTAACTGGTGGTTACGATATCCCTGCGGAAATCCAAGACCTAATCAAGCCTGCTCTAGAGACTGGTCTTCCAATCTTTAAAGCACAAGGTAACACTTGGCAGACATCTCTGAACCTACAGAGCTTCAGCCTAGAAGTACCAGCAGACGATAAAGAGCGTATCGAGTTCATCAACGAACACGTTGCGGGTCACATCGATGGCAACTGGATTGAATCAATGACGGAAGGTACTGAAAAGTCTCGTCGTCTAAGCCCACCAGCATTCCGTTACCAACTAACTGAGTTCGCTCGTAAAGCTGGCAAGCGTATCGTTCTTCCTGAAGGTGATGAGCCACGTACAGTTAAAGCTGCGGCTATCTGTGCTGAGCGCGGCATCGCTGAATGTGTGCTTCTAGGTAACCCTGACGAAATCCGTCGCGTTGCTGCACAACAAGGCGTTGAGCTAGGTGCTGGCGTAACGATCATCAACTCTGATGAAGTTCGTGAAAACTACGTGGCTCGTCTAGTTGAACTACGTGGCGCGAAAGGCATGACTGAAGTTGTTGCTCGTGAAAAGCTACAAGATTCAGTATTCCTAGGCACAATGATGCTTGAGAACGACGAAGTAGACGGTCTAGTTTCTGGTGCGGTTCACACCACAGCAAACACTATCGTTCCTCCGTTCCAAATCATCAAGACTGCACCAGATGCGTCTATCGTATCTTCTGTATTCTTCATGCTACTGCCTGACCAAGTTCTGGTTTACGGTGACTGTGCGATCAACCCAGATCCAACAGCGGAACAGCTTGCTGAAATCGCTATCCAATCTGCAGATTCTGCTGCGGCATTCGGTATCGACCCACGCGTTGCTATGATCTCTTACTCTACTGGTGAATCTGGTAAGGGTGCAGACGTAGATAAAGTACGTGAAGCAACTAAGATTGCTCAAGAGAAGCGTCCTGATCTAGTGATCGACGGTCCACTTCAGTACGATGCTGCTATCATGGAAAACGTTGCTGCTTCTAAAGCACCAAACTCTCCAGTAGCTGGTAAAGCGACTGTATTCGTATTCCCAGACCTAAACACTGGTAACACGACTTACAAAGCGGTACAACGTTCAGCAGATCTAGTATCAATCGGTCCAATGCTTCAAGGTATGCGCAAGCCAGTAAATGACTTGTCTCGTGGCGCTCTAGTAGACGATATCGTGTACACAGTCGCTCTAACGGCTATCCAAGCAGACCAAGCTGCACAAGCTGAAGAAAAAGTAGTTAACTAATTTTCTTTTTCAGAAAGCAAAAACCCTAGATGTTTATCTAGGGTTTTTTTACGCCTGAAGAAAAGCGAATTATTTAATGATTCTAACCACGTCCGTGAGGTGAATCTAAATCCAAATCAGGCCCTTTGGGCACCACTTGAGTCGGGTTGATACCAGTGTGGCTGTAATAATAGTGGCGCTTGATGTGGTAGAAGTCCGTCGTCTCTTTAATGCCATCGATTTGATAGAGCTCTTTTAAATAACCTTGGATATGTTTGTAATCTGCAATTCGTTGCTTGTTACACTTGAAGTGACCCACATACACTGCATCGAATCGAACTAAGGTCGTGAACAACCTCCAATCAGCTTCAGTAATCTGCTCTCCCGCTAAATAACGGTTCTTGCTAAGATGTGCATCTACTTTGTCCAGTGCCTTGAAAAGCGCATCATACGCCTCTTCATAAGCTTCTTGTGTGGTTGCAAAGCCAGTACGATAAACGCCATTGTTGATATTTGGGTAGATATAGTCGTTCCACTGATCAATTTTGCTCGCCAGTTCCCACGGGTAATAATCATCAGTATTGCCTGCAATATGATTAAACTCTGAGTTAAACATGCGAATAATTTCAGAAGATTCGTTACTGACTATGGTGTTGGTTTTCTTATCCCACAATACTGGCACCGTGACTCGACCTGAATAGTCCGGTTTGGCTTGGGTGTAGATTTGGTGCATGCGAGTATGACCAAACAACGGCTCAGGTAAGCCCATTTGCCAACCTTCACTCATCATATCCGGGCAAACAACAGTTACATCAATGTGATCTGTTAGGTCTTTAAGTTCTCTGAAGATAAGTGTGCGGTGTGCCCAAGGGCAAGCTAACGATACATACAGATGATAACGACCACTTTCCGCTTCAAACTGCGCGCCTGCTTTATTCTCAACCCAATGGCGGAAACCGGCATCCTCTCGGATAAACTTACCACCATTCTCTTTGGTGTCGTACCATACATCGTGCCAAACACCTTCAACTAATTTTCCCATATCCAAACCTCTGTGATACTAACTTTTCTCAAGTATAAAAAAAGCCAACTTTTTCAAAACTAGAAGAAGTTGGCTTAGTTGTTCGAATTATTTGATGAAGCTGTTGAGCAAAATATAGGAACTAGGCCTGCAGTACAAAAAAAGCGCGACTCTCAAAACTAGTCGCGCTTGAGCCTGTCACAGGCTGAACCGTTTTAAATCGCTCTAGAGTTGTACGTGCAAGCAAGATACTGCGTGAACGTCATCGCCTTTAATTGTAGGCTTGGTTTGCGCACACGCTTCTGTCGCTTGTGGGCAACGAGTACGGAAAACACAACCTGATGGTGGATTGATTGGCGATGGTAGGTCACCCTCCAGCATCTGGATTGTTTTACTACGCTCTAAGCGAGGATCCGGAATTGGAACCGCAGACATCAACGCCTTGGTGTACGGGTGTTTAGGATCAGAGAACAGTGCATCTGATTCACCCAGCTCAACCGCATTACCCAAATACATTACCAATACACGATCAGAAATGTGCTTCACAACTGACAAGTCGTGCGCGATGAATACCAACGAAAGACCTAGCTCTTTTTGCAACTCTTTCAGTAGGTTAACAACTTGAGCTTGGATAGATACATCAAGTGCCGAAACAGGTTCGTCACAAATGATCATCTTAGGTTTCAAGATAAGTGCTCGTGCGATACCAATACGCTGACACTGACCACCAGAGAACTCGTGAGGGTAACGGTTGATTACGTTTGGCAGTAGACCTACCTTCGCCATCATCTCTTTAACGCGGTCCTTCACTTCCTGTTTAGAAAGTTCTGGGTAGAACGTCTCTAGCGGCTCAGCAATGATGTCACCAACAGACATACGCGGGTTAAGCGATGCTAGTGGGTCTTGGAAGATCATCTGAATCTCTTTACGAGTTTCACGGCGTTGTACTTCTTGCATCTTAGTTAGGTCTTGACCCAACCACATTACTTCACCGTCGGTTGCTTCAACCAAACCAATAATTGCACGAGCAAACGTCGATTTACCACAACCAGACTCGCCTACTACACCCAGCGTTTCACCTTCGTAAAGGTGGATATCAACGCCATCAACTGCTTTTAGGTTTGAAGGTTTTGCCCAAGGCCACGCTGATTTAGCCGCAATGCTAAAGTGAACTTTCAGGTCTTTAATATCTAATAATAACTGCTTATCTACTACGCTCATTTTGTCCAAGCCTCCCAATCAGAAAAACAAGCACGCTGACGGTCACCTTGACCAAATGGAGTCAGAATCGGTGCTTCTTGCTTACAACGGTCGATTACGCGGTGACAACGGTCTTGGTAAGGACAGCCTGTTGGCAGGCGAAGTAAGTTTGGTGGGTTACCTGGAATAGTCGGTAAAATTTCACCTTCTGTATCCAATCGAGGGATTGCTTTCAGTAGACCTTCCGCATATGGGTGACTTGGGTTGTAGAAGATTTCATCAACCGTACCGTACTCCATTGTACGACCTGCGTACATAACAAGTACTTTGTCACAAGAACCAGCAACAACACCCAAATCGTGGGTAATCATGATGATTGCCGTATTGAACTCATCTTTCAGTTCGTTCAGCAGTTCCATGATTTGTGCTTGGATTGTTACATCCAGCGCGGTAGTTGGTTCATCTGCAATAAGCAGCTTTGGACGGCACAATAGCGCCATTGCAATCATCACACGCTGACGCATACCGCCAGAGAATTCGTGTGGGTACATAGTAATACGCTTACGTGCTTCAGGGATCTTAACCGCCTCAAGCATGCGAACTGATTCTTCGAATGCTTCCGCTTTACCCATGCCTTTGTGCAGCATAAGTACTTCCATCAGCTGATCACTGACTTTCATGTAAGGGTTCAGTGAGGTCATCGGATCTTGGAAGATCATCGCGATCTGCTCGGCGCGAACTTTATTCAGTTCTTTTTCTGGAAGGTTAAGAATCTCTTTACCTTCGAATTTTGCACTACCAGAGATGATGCCGTTTTTCGCCAGCAACCCCATGATAGAGAATACAGTCTGTGATTTGCCTGAACCTGACTCACCAACAATACCCAGCGTTTCACCTTGGTTAAGTGAGAAGTTCAAGTCGTTTACTGCGGTTACGATACCATCTTGCGTGGTAAATTCGACGCGCAGGTCTTTGACATCTAATAAGCTCATCATTGCTTCCTTAATCTTTTATAGCTTTTGTAGTTTTATTTGCTATTAATTTTTATCTGTCTTTTGGATCAAGCGCGTCGCGCAGACCATCGCCTACGTAGTTAAAGCAGAACAGCGTGACTACCATGAATGCCGCAGGGAATGCCAGTTGCCAAATTGCAACTTCCATTGTTTGCGAACCTTCTTGAAGCAGTGCGCCCCAGCTTGTCATAGGCTCTTGAACACCAAGACCAAGGAAAGATAAGAATGATTCAGTAAGGATCATGCTCGGAATAAGCAGCGTAGAGTAAACCGCTACGATACCTAGAACGTTTGGAACGATGTGACGTGTAATGATCTTCCATTTGCTTACACCACATACGTGTGCAGCTTCAATGAACTCTTTACTACGTAAACTCAACGTTTGGCCACGTACAATACGCGCCATATCAAGCCAAGCAATCGCACCAATCGCAACAAAGATTAGAATGATGTTACGACCAAAGAATGTCACTAGAACGATGACTAGGAACATGAATGGTACTGCGTACAAGATTTCTAGGATACGCATCATCACTCGGTCAGTACGGCCACCGATGAAGCCTGAAGCTGCACCGTAAAGCGTACCAATCAATACTGCTACGAAGGCACCCATCACACCAACCATCAATGAGATACGGCCACCAATTAGAGTACGTACATACAAATCACGACCTAAGCTATCGGTACCAAACCAGTGGTCAGCATTAGGACCTACGTGCATTGCATACCAGTCGGTATCATCGTACGTGTACTGAGCCAGCATCGGTAGGAAGATAACTGCCAGTACCATTAACGTTAGGATAAACAGGCTGACCATAGCTGCTTTGTTTCGCATGAAACGAATACGAGCATCCTGCCATAAACTACGACCTTCGATCTCTAAACTCTCAGAGAACTTTTCGATCGCTTCTAAATTTTCTTTTTTCTTCAACATAACCAGTCCCTGTTAGTAGCGAATTTTCGGGTCAATCAGCGCTAGCAAAATATCAACAATTGCGTTGAACAAGATGAATAGGAAACCAATCAAGATGGTTACACCCATTACTAGCGAGTAGTCACGGTTAAACGCAGCGTTAACAAACAACTTACCGATACCTGGTAGGCCGAAGATGGTTTCAACAACAACTGAGCCTGTGATGATACCTACGAATGCAGGTCCCATATATGAAACAACAGGTAGAAGTGCTGGTTTAAGAGCATGCTTAACAACGATGTAGCGATAGCTTAGACCTTTTGCACGAGCAGTTCGGATAAAGTTACTGTTTAGAGTTTCGATCATGCTACCACGAGTAATACGGGCGAAAGTTGCTACGTATAAAAGAGACATAGCGATAACAGGCAACACGATATACATGAATGTACCGCCTTGCCAGCCACCAGCAGGGAAAATATCCCAGTGCAGCGAGAATAGGTAAATCAATGCGGGTGCCAATACGAACGATGGCATTACAACCCCAAGCATCGCCGTCGACATAATGGTGTAGTCGACCCAAGTATTGTGCTTCAACGCAGCAATAGTTCCGACAGTCACCCCCAAAATAACGGTGAAGATAAACGCAACAAAGCCAACTTTAGCCGAAACAGGTAGCGCAACAGAGATTAATTCATTTACCGAGTAATCTAAGTACTTGAAGGATGGACCAAAGTCGCCTTGAACTACATTGAACAGGTAAGTGGTGTATTGTTCGAAAACAGGCTTATCTAAACCGTACTTAGCTTCGATGTTAGCCATAACTTCAGGCGGTAACGGCTTCTCGGTTGAAAAAGGGTTACCTGGCGCAAAGCGCATTAGAAAGAAAGATACGGTGATCAATACCAACATGGTTGGAATCGCTTCAAATATCCTTTTTGCGATGAATTTAAGCATAAACTCACTCTTTCAGTCTGTGACATTAAAATTAAAGAAATCTTCAATCAATTTAATTTCAGATTGAAGAGAGGCGCTGCATGCAATTTCTAGCATGCAGAGCCCAGTTTTATAGTTCTATTTGCTCAGAATTATTGAGCTTTGATGTAGAGATCTTTTGAGTAGATCTTCTCTTCCGCGTTAGCTGATGGGAAACCACCAACGTGCGGGTTTAGCAGACGAGAACGAACGTATTGGTAGATAGGTGCGATAGGCATATCATTGGCCATTAACTTCTCAGCTTCTAGATAAAGTGCTGTACGCTCTTCTTCTGAAGTTGAGTTAAGTGCTTGGTCGATTAGCGCATCGTAATCTTTGTTACCCCAATGCTGACCACCAGTCGTGTTTTTGCTCACCATTAGCGTCAAGAATGAAGACGCTTCGTTGTAGTCACCGCACCAACCAGCGCGTGATACTTCGAAGTCACCTTGATCTTTCGTAGATAAGTAAGTTTTCCACTCTTGGTTTTCTAGAGTAACCTCTAGACCGAGAGTCTTCTTCCACATGGAACCAAGTGCTACCGCAATCTTCTTGTGGTTTTCGTTCGTATTGTAAAGCAGAGTGAACTTAAGTGGATTGTCTTTACCGTAACCTGCCTCTGCAAGAAGGCGTGCTGCTTCTGAGTTACGCTCTTTCTGAGACATTGAACCATACTGAGGCAGTTCTGGGTCGAAGTGGGCTGTAATTTCCGGAGTTAGAAAGTAAGCAGGCTTTTGCCCTTGCGCTAGGATAGCATCTGTTACGATATTACGGTCAATAGCGTATGAAATCGCTTTACGAACTCGTACATCATCAAATGGTTTCTTCTTCGTGTTGAAAGAGTAGTAATAGCTACACAGGCTGCCTTCAACAGACACTGACTCAGGGTGTTCTTTCTTCAAACGCTTGAAGTGCTCTGTCGGCAAAGTGGAAGTGAAATCGATCTCGCCAGATAGGAAACGGTTCATTTCCGCAACTGCGTTTTCAATAGGCAGGAACGTTACTTTATTAAGAACTGTATCAGCGTTATCCCAGTATTGCTCATTACGCTTAAGCTCTAAACGCTCGTTCACAACCCAGTTGTTAACAACGAATGCACCGTTACCAACAAAGTGCTCTGGTTTAGTCCACTGATCAACGTATTTTTCAACAGTTGCCTGATGTACTGGCTTCATTGTTGTATGCCCAGTCATCATCACAAAGTAAGGTATTGCAGTTTCTAGTTCAACAACTAGAGTGTTTGCATCCGCTGCTTTAACGCCTAGTTCACTCTTATCTTTCTTACCCGCTACGATGTCCTTCGCATTCGCCATTTTGGTGTATTCCATGTACCAAGCGTATGGAGAAGCCGTTGCAGGATCTACTGCACGTTGCCAGCTGTATACAAAGTCTTGAGCTGTTACAGGATCGCCGTTAGACCATTTTGCGTCTTTGCGTAGGTGGAAAGTAAATGTTTTGTTGTCTGTCGTTTCCCAGCTTTCCGCAACACCAGGGATAGTATTGCCGTCGCCGTCTTGGTTCACTAGACCTTCTAGAAGATCACGAATTACGTGAGATTCTGGTACACCTTGAGATTTGTGTGGGTCGATAGTTGCAACTTCAGTACCGTTACCGCGAACAAGTTCCTGAACTTTTGCCAGTTCTGTGCCTGCTGGTACTTCAGCAGCGATAGAAAGAGTAGAAGAGGCAGCCACTGCCAAACCAGCACCTAGAAGAAGGGCCTGAGTGATTTTATTCTTGTACATTTAATAAACTCCAAGTTTTATGTATTGCATCCATGACTTCTTTGCTTGGTTCACTGAACGGCAGTGATTTAGATTTATTTAGCTCAAAAATCAAGCGTAAAAAACCTAAAACCTTGCAAAGATTGAGGCACACACTATCAACCATTGAAGTAATTTGCCACAAACAAGTCGCAAAAAATCGGATAATTCTCCAAAATACTTAAGGTATCAGTGTAAACATCTAACAAATCCCAAATCAGTGGTGACTTACATAGAGGGATTAATTAAAAACAGCCTTTAGTGTTGATGTATCTGTATTGATACTTTTTTTAGCATCTTATGCTAGAACACTGAGCGCAAATTAACATTAATGCCACATGAAATCTAATTGCACATCACATATCACCTAAACAGACTACACTATTTGTGATGGTTATCACTTTATACAAAACAGCATAATGCGCTGCACCAAAATGGTAAATTCAATGCACTAATTCAGACAAAACTGAGAGTTGAATTTATATACAACAGTAGTGATAAACCGATTTATTAAAACAGTGCTTGTTCATAAATCAATTTCTAACGGGTACAAAAAAGCCGACCTAAATGGTCGGCGTTTGACTGTCTCATAAACAAATGAGTAAATGTTGAAGCAACATCACTTTAGGAGAAATTACTTCTCCCAGCGCTCCGCCGCTTTCGTGTCTGAATCACGAGAATCAACCCAACGCGTCGTTTCGGTCGTGCGTTCCTTTTTCCAAAACGGTGCTTTCGTTTTTAAAAAATCCATCACAAACTCGCACGCTTCAAATGCTGCACCACGGTGTGCACTTGAGACGCCAACGTAAACAATCTGATCACCAATATCTAGGTCACCGACACGATGGATAACTCGCATCTTCTGGATAGGCCAACGCGCTTCAGCTTGGTCACAGATCTCGCTCAGCGATTTTTCTGTCATACCTGGATAGTGCTCCAAAGACAAACCAATCACATTGTCGCCAAGGTTCATGTCGCGAACTTTGCCAACAAAAGTTACTACAGCACCTGCAGAGGTTCCTTCAGAGAGAAACGCGTACTCACCGGCAACAGAGAAATCCTCAGAAGCCACTACTACTCTTGAATCCATGACTAGCCTCCGGTTACCGGTGGGAAGAATGCCACTTCGTCACCGTCTTGCACTTCAGCCGTCAGAGGTACGATTGATTGGTTAAGAGCAGCCAGAAGCTTGCCCTCTTCCAATGCGATATCCCATTTTCCTTTTTGTGCCACAAGGTGGCTACGAATAGCTTCAATCGTCTTAAACTGTGCATCCACTTCAACGCTGTCCACGCCAACAAGTTCACGAGTTTGCGCAAAGAAAAGTACTGTAATCATAATTCCACCTTAAAGTGACCTGATTTACCACCTGTCTTCTCTAACAGGCGTACATTCTCGATAACAATGTCTTTCTGAACAGCTTTACACATATCGTAAATGGTCAGCGCAGCAACTGAAGCAGCCGTTAACGCTTCCATTTCTACGCCCGTCTTACCGGCAAGCTTACAAACAGATTCGATACGAACCTTGTTTTCAGACTCGATAGCTTCAAGCTGCACTTCTACTTTCGTTAATAGTAGAGGGTGACAAAGTGGAATTAGATCCCACGTCTTCTTAGCCGCTTGAATACCCGCAATACGAGCCGTAGCGAAAACATCGCCCTTGTGGTGGCTACCAGAGACAATCAGTTGCAACGTTTCTGCCGACATTTGAACAAATGCTTCAGCTCTTGCTTCACGTACCGTTTCAGCCTTAGCCGATACATCGACCATATTGGCTTCGCCAGACGCGTTAATGTGTGTAAATTGGCTCATGCTAAACCCGCCTTATACAGAAAGGTGTGGCATGAAGTTACAAGGGCGGTGGCTAGCATCCATCTGTTGCTTGATGATCTTAGTCCAACCCGTGCGACAAGCGCCTGTAGAGCCCGGCATTGCAAAGATAACCGTGTGGTTCGCAAAGCCCGCAATTGCGCGAGATTGAATTGTTGAGGTGCCGATCTCTTCGTAAGACACTTGACGGAATAGCTCACCAAAACCTTCTACTTCTTTGTCGAATAGTGGCTTAAGCGCTTCTGGTGTGCTGTCACGAGAGGTGAAACCAGTACCGCCAGTAATCATGATCGCTTGTACGCTTTCATCAGCGATCCACTTAGATACGATCGCGCGGATCTTGTACATGTCATCGATAACGATTTGCTTATCAACCACGTTGTGGCCGGCTTCTTTAGCATTCTCAGCTAAATAACCACCTGACGTATCGTTTTCTTCTGTACGTGTATCTGAAACCGTTAGTACTGCAATGTTTGCTGCTTGAAATTTGCTTTCTGCGTGACCCATTTGTTCACCTATAAATTTTTCAATTATGAGGGCGTGTTGACCTTTCGTGAATAAATTTTGTTCGAGATAAAAGCGTTTTAATCGCGGCGAGGGGGAAGTAGCCTAGTCATTCTAAGCAAATCTCCCTCAACAAAGAGTAAAACGCTTTTAGCCGAACCCTTCGGGCAGCGTTTGCTGGTCATTTCTACTACGTTATCGACTTCTCATGTAGGCTAGCTACACATCAAAGCCTCTGCCTTGTATAGATACCCAGCAACTCGCTGCAAAATCAGCTCGAAAGAGCAACACGCCCTAGACTGATTCGCTCAGCTTAAATAAGCTGAGCGATAAAATACGTTTGAGTGTGTGCGGGTTGTTAACCGCCGATTGACGCCAAGTTTGGAGTAATACCGCTGTTGCCATCATGTAAGAAGTGGCTAACGGACTTGGTTTTTAGCTGAACCTGTATTCGATCGATGAGCTCTTGCACTTGTTGATCTTCTTGAATCAAATCTCTCAGTTCAACACCGTGATCGCCAAACAGACATAGGTGCAGCTTACCGGTCGCAGAAACGCGCAGTCGGTTACAGCTCTCACAAAAGTCTTTCTCGTAAGGCATGATCAAACCAATTTCACCCTTATAATCTGGGTGAACAAACACTTGCGCCGGGCCATCATTAACGGCTCTCACTTTCAGTAACCAACCATTTGCAATAAGCTGGTTACGAATCGCAACACCTGACACATGGTGCTTATCAAACAACTCGTCCATCTCGCCAGTTTTCATCAGCTCAATAAAACGCAGTTGAATTGGTTTGTCTTTGATCCAATTAAGGAAGGCAGGTAACTCTTGGCTATTGAGGTCTTTCATCAATACTACGTTTACTTTGACTTGTTCAAAGCCAACCTCAAACGCTTTATCAATGCCTCGCATTACCTCAATAAACTTATTCTCACCAGTGATCTGATGGAACATGCGTGGATCTAAGCTATCTACGCTTACGTTAATGTGAGTTAAACCAGCATCACGCCACTGCTCTACTTGTTTCTCCATGCGGTAGCCGTTAGTTGTCGTAGCAACTTTTTTGATACCGGGAGTGTTGGCAACGGTTTGAATAATTTCGGGGAAGTCTTTACGCAGGCTCGGCTCTCCGCCTGTAATGCGGATCTTTGAGGTGCCACAATCTGCAAATGCTTTAACGACACGTTTGATCTCGGGAACACTTAAAAAAGACGAGTTTTTTTGCCCTGACGGTTTATAACCATCCGGCAAGCAGTAAGTACATTTAAAGTTACAGACGTCTGTAACCGACAAGCGCAAGTAATAAAACTTGCGATGGAATCTATCTTCGAATTGTTGCGCCACGGAACACCTTTCCAAACACGGGAGGCATAATCATTTCCAATTAAGCCCTTGTGACAACATGCCACTGGCTCTTAATGCGTATCGGTACAGCAAATACCACTGTGCGACTTAGCATGCGAGAGCTCGGAGTTATGGCAACTGCACGCTATGTTCGAACGCGCAGTAGCTAGGTAATAAAATACTTAATATTTGTACGTGAATCTAGCTCTGATGACAAAAAACGAGTCACATCGGCAAAAAAACGTGTCAAACACGCAAAATAACTGTTGTTGGGTATCTGGCGAGAAGCATTTAAACTAAATTGTAGTTGGTAATCCTCTAACAAGAATTAAAAATGAACATTTACACTTCAAAGAAAGTGGTCGCAATCGGTGGTGGCCATGGCTTAGGTCGTATACTGGCGGCATTAAAAGATTTTGGTAGTAACGCAACCGGCATTGTTGCTACAACAGATAACGGTGGTTCCACCGGACGCATTCGAGATTGCCAAGGCGGCATTGCATGGGGTGATACTCGAAACTGTATCAATCAGTTGATCACAGAACCCTCTATCAGCTCTATGATGTTTGAATATCGTTTTCGTGGACAAGGCGAACTCGATGGCCATAACTTAGGTAACCTAATGCTAACAGCGCTAGACAATCTTTCCGTACGCCCGTTAGAAGCGATCAACCTAATTCGCAACATGTTGAAGGTCGATGTCAATATCGTTCCAATGACTGAGCACCCGTCAGACCTTACCGCGTTGTCAATGGATGGGCACTGGGTAACCGGCGAAACCAATGTCGATGACATGACTGAGAAACTACGTATGATGGATCTGTCGCCAGAAGTTCCTGCTACAAAAGAAGCGGTGGCTGCTGTAGAACAAGCCGACTGCATCGTGCTTGGGCCGGGCAGCTTTTTGACCAGTGTGATGCCACCACTTCTGCTGCCAGAGATTGGGAAAGCGATTTCCGAAAATACCCATGCTAAGCTTATCTTCGTCGAAAACTTATCACCAGAACACGGCCCTGCGGGTAAAATGACACTTGAAGAGCAACTTGAGTGGTGTGAACGTGCCTGCAAAGCCCGCAAGATAAACATTGTTCTTGGGAATGAGCCTCACCCTGAGCTTGAAGGGCAATGGAACTGTGTCACCACCGATCTTGCGTCTGCGAATCGAGATTGGCGTCATGATCGCGTGAAGTTACAACAAGCGATCGAAGCTCAACTTGCTTAAAACATAAGCTCAGCTCAAACGACAAACAAAAAAAGGAGCACGATGCTCCTTTTTTAGTTTTTGTGATCGTTATCTGCGTTAGAGATCCGTCATCAATTGCTGGTACTCAGTGTATGTCGAAAGCAGCAGTGACTGCATATCTTCAAAATCACCATCGGTAATTGGAAGTGACTGTTTTACTTTGCTATCTAAACCAATAGCGAAGCTACACAGAGAGTCAGCACCAAAGCTCGCAGCACTGCTCTTTAGGGCATGGCTGATATCCGCTAAATACTTTGAAGTATCTGACTCCTTATTGACCTCTAGATGCTCATAATAGCCTTTCAACTCACCTAAAAAGATCTCCAGTAACACCGGAACATTCTCTTGCCCTATTTCACCGGCAAGCTCATCAACTTTTTGCTGATTCAATACTTTGGTCATTGCTATGTCTTATCGTTTGGTGATTACTGTTTTGCGTTCCACGCTTGCAACTTACGGTAGATAGTCGACGGACTCACATCCAAGAAACCAGCCGCTCGCGGAATATTACCGTCACACGCTTTAATCGCTTGCTCAATAGCTGTTTTTTCAGTGATCCACAGTGGGAAAATATCTTTCACCGTAATGTCTTCACTCTGCTTCTCTTTCAGGCGTAGGCTATTTTCAATCGGTTGATTCAACGGTGGTGGCAGCATATTAAGCGTTATCTCTTTACCGTTGTTCAATACCACGACATTTCGTAATACGTTTTGCAGCTGACGAACGTTACCCGGCCACTCATATTGATTAAAACGATCCAAGACTTCCTGAGCAAAACGCACAAACGCTTTGCCCTCTTCCACTGACATGTAACCTAGCAGTGAGTATGCAATCTCGATAACATCTTCACCACGCTCACGCAATGGCGGCAAGTGCAGAGGAATTACATACAAACGATAGTATAAATCTTCTCTAAAGCGCCCTTCTTGTACTTCTTTCCATGGGTCACGGTTGGTCGCACAAACAAAGCGAACATCCACGCTCTTCATCTTCGACGAACCCACTTTTTGGAAGGTACCTGTCTGGATAAAGCGTAAAAGCTTGGTTTGCAGCTCAAGATCCATTTCACAGAGCTCATCAAGGAACAAAGTGCCACCATCAGCCAGTTCAGCAGCGCCTTGACGATCTGTTGCCGCCCCTGTAAATGCTCCTTTCACGTGACCAAACAGTTCACTTTCAATCAAGTCCTTGGGAATCGCAGCACAGTTAATTGCAATAAACGGCTTATCACCACGCTTACTCGCAGCGTGAATAGCTTCTGCACACACCTCTTTACCGGTACCACTTTCACCAGTAATAAAAATACTCGCTTTACTTGATGCAGCAGAATCAATCGTTCGGTACACCTGCTGCATTGTTTGGCTACTGCCGATAAAACCTTGATAGTTTTGGTTTCCAGGATGTTCCGAACTATTCTTTAATTTTGTCGCTTTGCGTATTGCGTTGTTGACCGTAATACGTAGACGGTCGGCTTCACACGGTTTGATAAGGAAGTCTTGAGAACCATGACGCATCGCTTCAACTGCGGTATCAATCGAACCGTGAGCTGTCATGAAGATAACAGGCACCTCTGGGTACTTTTGTTTAACCGCAAATAGCACGTCCATCCCCGTCATATCAGGTAGACGTAGATCTAATAATATCAGGTCAGGGATTCGATGATTCAAACTCTCAATTGCATCGCGGCCAGTGCCTACAATGTTGATATCAATTTCGAGCGGTGTAAGATACGAGCGGTACAAAGCTGCTACCGAGGCGGTATCCTCTACCATCAACAAATACTTTATTTTGTTATCTAGCGTTTTTGATTGCATATCCCAGCCATTTATAATTTGCATTTCTTATTATAGTCGCATTCCGCTTTGCATTATGCAAATTGGCCACAATATTTGTATTGTATTTCTGTACCGACTTCAAACAATCAATATCTTATCTATATGGCATGAAGGATGCAGTCATTCGGATGACCTTCGGGTCACCTAGCCAACTGACGTTGTTAGTGGACTTAGTGTTCACAAACGTAAGCCAGTAGAACAATTCCTACTGGCTATTTTTTTGTCTGAGTACAATCAAAAGGCAGGTTTGACCAATATAGACGACATTTAGCTATTGGTAATAAACTGCTTCCTCAGCTGCTCAATTTCATCACGTTTCTGCGCCGCTAACTCAAACTCCAAGTTTTGAGCATGTTGGTACATCGCCGCTTCCAGCTTACTGATCTCTTTATCGAGTTGTTGTGGCGTCAGCACAGCATAGCTCTGTGAGGGCTCTGCCACCTTAGCCAGTGGCACCTGTTTAGATTGGCGCTGTTGCTTCGATTTAGTGATATCACCCAGCTCCATGATATCTTTAATGTTGCGCTTCAGAGCTTGTGGAGTGATACCTTGCTCTTCGTTATAAGCCTGCTGCTTCTCTCGACGTCGCTCTGTTTCGTCAATCGCCTTTTTCATCGATTTAGTGATTGAATCACCGTATAAGATCGCCTTACCTTCAAGGTTACGGGCTGCACGACCGATCGTTTGGATCAGAGAGCGTTCAGAACGCAAGAAACCTTCTTTGTCAGCATCCAAAATCGCCACCAGCGATACCTCAGGCATATCCAAGCCCTCACGAAGTAAGTTAATACCCACTAGCACATCAAACTCGCCCAAACGGAGGTCTCGAATAATCTCTACACGCTCAACAGTATCGATGTCTGAGTGTAAGTACCGCACTTTCACACCATGTTCTGTTAGATATTCAGTTAGATCTTCTGCCATTCTCTTAGTTAGCGTCGTCACCAATACACGCTCATCTTTTTCTGAACGTATTCTGATTTCAGACAATAAATCATCCACCTGAGTCGCCACTGGCCTAACTTCAATAATCGGGTCTAACAGGCCCGTTGGACGGACAACCTGATCAGCGACGTCACCATCAGATTTTTCAAGCTCGTAGTTTCCAGGTGTTGCTGAGACGAAAATCGTTTGTGGAGCAATCGATTCAAACTCATCGAACTTCATTGGTCGGTTGTCTAACGCAGACGGTAGACGGAAGCCAAATTCAACCAAAGTCTCCTTACGAGAGCGGTCACCTTTATACATCGCACCGATTTGCGGCACAGTAACGTGTGACTCATCAATGATTAGTAGGCCATCATCAGGCAAATAGTCAAATAATGTTGGAGGCGCTTCACCTTCAGCACGACCACTCAAGTAACGTGAGTAGTTTTCAATGCCCGAGCAGAAGCCAAGTTCTGTCATCATCTCGATGTCAAATTGAGTTCTTTGTGAGATGCGCTGCTCTTCGAGAAGTTTGTTATTGTCCTTAAGGTATTGGGCACGATCTCGCAGTTCATCTTTGATGTTCTCGATCGCTTCAAGGATTTTTTCCCTCGGTGTCACATAGTGAGTCTTTGGATAAACCGTAAAGCGTGGCAAATCTCTTTGTTTAATTGCGCCAGTTAGCGGGTCGAAGATACTGATACAGTCGACCTCATCATCAAACATCTCGATTCGTACTGCGTCTTGGTCGGATTCAGCCGGAAAGATATCAATCACTTCACCACGAACACGGAACTGACCACGCTCAAAAGCAACGTCGTTTCTGGAATATTGAAGTTCTGCCAAACGACGCAAGATATCGCGCTGATCCATGATCTCTCCGCGGCTCAAATGAAGCATCATTTTCAAATACGATTTAGGATCACCCAAACCATAGATAGCGGACACAGACGCAACGATAATGGCGTCCTTTCTTTCTAATAGGGCCTTAGTCGCCGAGAGCCTCATTTGTTCAATATGAGCGTTTACAGACGCATCTTTCTCAATAAATGTATCCGTGGTTGGAACATAGGCTTCTGGTTGGTAGTAGTCATAGTAAGAAACGAAATACTCGACGGCGTTATTTGGGAAGAAAGACTTCATCTCACCATATAGTTGAGCAGCCAACGTCTTATTCGGCGCTAATAGGATTGCTGGTCGTTGAGATTGAGAAATGACGTTAGCAAGCGTAAAGGTTTTACCCGACCCCGTTACCCCTAATAGAGTTTGATGTGCAAGACCAGAATCCAATCCATTTAGTAATTGGGTAATCGCAGTCGGCTGGTCACCGGACGGACTGTAGTCCGATACCAAATCAAAAAGTTTACTCATAGGTCGCCATTTCCATACTGTTTTTTTAATCAGGTTATTGTCACTCTAGGAGGAGTGTCGATGCAACTATTATCTGTAGAAATGCATCTTATGATTAGAGACCAGTTATAGCTTTTAATTTTAGAACTTGGTATTATGCGTGCCCCTACAAAGTTTCCTCAACTAAATTACTCGAATTTTAATCCACTACTTTTCCCCAAAAAATCTAGAAATACCGCTTGTTTTTCTGTTCCCTTTGTAATCAATAAAAGTTATACAATCGTAATAAATCTCGAGTAGCCCTTTAAATACATCAAGTTAGATCGATTTTTACATTTTCAGATTTATCACAGCTATTGTTGTTAAAGTTTCACACACATACTTACCCACAACTTTGGTGGATAACTAAAGCAAAGCCAAATCCAATAAGGCATTTAAGAAAGTAAAGTTATTTATCTAATTTTTTTCTACTATTTTTTATTGACATAAAATAGGACTCTTATTAGAATTCGCGTCGTTAACAAGCAATTCCCCCTTAGTTCAGTTGGTAGAACGGCGGACTGTTAATCCGTATGTCGCAGGTTCGAGTCCCGCAGGGGGAGCCAAATTTCAAAAAGCCGCATCACTTGATGCGGCTTTTTACGTTTTAAAGCGACTGGTTTGTACCAAACCAATGTCTCAGAGCTGGCCACCCGCGTTCTAGTCCCGCAGGGGGAGCCAAACTCTAGAAAAAGCTCAATCGAAAGATTGAGCTTTTTTCGTTTTAACTGCGACTAAGTTGCTCCAAGTTAATGTCTCAGCCGAAACGTCGGAACGCCCTAGTCGGCCACATACGAGTCCCGACAAGGGGAGTCAAATTTCTAGAAAAGGTAGGATGTGTCTAGTGCGGATCAAAAAAGCCACGAACGAATACGTGGCTTAGTTAACCTTTGAGACTACAGACTACCCGAAAAATAATGGGTAAACGGTAGAGTCCATTTGTGTTGTATTACAGGATACGAACGCTCGTATCCATTAGCATAGCTGCTACCTTATCATCGCCAGCTTTATCACCTCATCTGTAGGTATTGATTTGACGCTTCGATGAGTCGTGGATATTGGTAGTAGCTACCACTTTTCTCTCGATACCAAATCCAACCAATTTAATCATCAATTCTTTATTTTTTAAATGAGTCGCCAACGATCACGATAGAGTTAAAGTCTTTCGTCAAGACTTCAACTTGAACATCATTACTATCAATAAAAAATATATCCGCAGACTTCGCAGAGCTACGTTCTCCGGAATACCTCATTTGGATTTTGTGCACCTAATTTAATATACCATTATCTTGCGTTCCAATGGTAGATAGGCTCGCAGCATTAGAAGCCAAAGACAATAGTAGCGTACTAGCAAAAATAGTACGTTTAACAAATTTCATTCTCTTTACCCTCTAATAACTAAAGAATTGTTTCTTTCATAATACGGAAAGTTTGACCTTTATCATCCGTAGTACAATCGGTATCGATCGTAATGCCGTAGTTAGAATCTCTTTGGTACAAAGTTGACTCATTCTCATTAATTGACCAAGTGCTGCTATACATATTGAGATAAGCACGCGAAACCACCTATTCTTTTATTGAAAATAACTGAAGAATAGTGAAGTCACCATTTCAGTCATATATCACAGGAAAAATTAAGATCGATAATTTTAGATTCTTCTTCCTTAAACCTTCGATAACAATGTGAGGCAAGGCGACCTTGCTCTGTACGAAAAGAAAGACCTGAATGTCCTATATTAATTCTCTTCCGCCATACTAACAGGTCTTCTAGCGAATCGACCTTCTCTATTTGAATTTGTATTTTTTCAAAGTATCCGTCAAAGTTCATAATTCAATATCTTACTAAAGCCAAAAACCATTCCAACAAAATTTTATTAATTAAGGCAATTCATAAAAACCAATTTTCAGTACATCATGAATTTAAAAATTCGTTTAGTCATTTACTAACGAACCGAAAATTGGATAGTTTTTTATAATATAAAAAGCCAAACTAAAGTGGCTTTTATTTAAAAGGTGGTAACTTAAGATCTACACTGATAGCAAACCAACCCGGCTTCTTACTCTCACCCAACAATCTAGTGACTCACTATTTACAATAAACCAAATCAGTCAAATAGTACTGACAATCAAGTAATTTCAAGAAAAATCAACATTCAGAATGTGTTTATCTATAGGTAAGGCTCGATTACCTGTCGGAAAATCTAAAGTCGTTCATCTCAATAATGAACAGCCCATTTTCGCTAACGGATAGCTCTTTAGTCCCTTGGATATACAGGTTACTAGGCTCAGATATTTGTTCGCGGATGCCCAGAGATGATGAGCATGATCATAAATATACACGACACCGCCTCACTTTCTAGTTTATAACCAACCTTAGCGACCGTTTTCAGATACTTTTGTTGCATCCCATTACCCTCGATAAGAGTACGTATCGCTCTGATTAATTGTGTAAGTGAGCCTTCAGAAACATGTTTTCTGGCCAAGCTCTGTTCAAGAAATCTTTTTTCGTATTAATTTTCCCAGCCTTTTCACACAACATTAGAATCACAATATGGTCGTGATATCCGATGCGCTTTTCTTCATTTTTGAGTAAATCAGTCACTAATGGGTGGTCTAAGTGAATTAATAAATTATTTAATTTTCAAATAAATTATCCTTGAAAACTGAATAACCATGATATTTAAACAAATATAACTTCATGGATAGATATTGGATTAATTAAATGGTTATTTAAAA
>NZ_JBQKUM010000075.1:0-23208 GCF_054968605.1 Pseudoalteromonas sp. G5_S1_14_S5
TAACCTAGAAACTCAATCCAACGCTCGATTAGCAGCTCGAAGTCGTCAATTCCACAACTTGCTTGGCTTTCACAATTGTAGAAGTCGAACTCGCTGCCCTCTTCCACCTCTTGCTCATGACCGAGTACATTTTCTTGAATCGTTACTTCATCTTCATTGATCGCTAGGCTGATCTCTTTACCAAGTAACGACACTTCGTTGCTCAGATCCTGTCGTGATTGCTCGATAAGCGCCATCACATGATCCAGTTTCTGCTTATCTTTACCGATCTCTTCCTGTAACCAGCGGCCAACGATCTCGTGCCCCATGCTGCATTTCACGTAGTACTCACCCATTAAAGTGTTTCTTGTAAATTCGAATTCCATAGTGGCTCCACGCAGTAACTGCAGACAGGGTTAAAAGTGAGGCGAGAGTATATAGCGAAGTGTTTTATAGGTCGAGTCGCTCGTCACCCGATATTCAAACATAAAAAACGCCTACCGAAGTAGGCGCTCTATCATTTGGGTTCCTCTAAATAGTTGGAGTGGCAGCTAGGCGACAAGTACGTTCATCCCTATGAGCATAGAAGCTCTATGCGATTAGGGCGGCCGGCGATCCGGTTAACTTACGCAGTCAACAACGCTGCCGCTACAAATATGACGAGGAACTAGGCTGGTTCTTGAAAGATAACCGTGTCCGCTTTCTCCGTGTACTGACCCATTTTATGGAAGTTCAGGTAACGATATGTATCAGCAGCAGTTGCGTTAATCTTATCCGCGTACTCTAGGTACTCTTCTTTCGTTGGGATACGACCAAGAATCGCACCAACTGCAGAAAGTTCAGCAGATGCTAGGTAAACATTAGCACCTGTACCCAAACGGTTCGGGAAGTTACGAGTAGACGTAGACATTACTGTCGACTTGTCTGCAACACGCGCTTGGTTACCCATACATAATGAACAACCCGGTGTTTCGATACGAACCCCAGCACGACCGAAGATACCGTAGTAGCCTTCTTCTGTTAGCTGGTCTTTATCCATCTTAGTTGGCGGAGCCACCCATAGACGAGTGCTTAGCGAGCCGTTGAACTCTTCAAGCATCTTACCTGCAGCACGGAAGTGACCGATGTTGGTCATACAAGAACCGATAAACACTTCTTGGATCTCTGTGCCTTGAACGTCAGAAAGAAGACGAGCATCATCTGGATCATTCGGTGCACATAGGATTGGCTGGTCGATATCCGCAAGATCGATTTCGATAACGTGAGCGTATTCAGCGTCTGAATCAGCAGACAGCAACTCAGGGTTCGCTAGCCACTCTTCCATTGCCGTAATACGACGCTCTATAGTACGAACATCACCGTAGCCTTCAGCGATCATCCACTTAAGCATAACGATGTTTGAGTTCAGGTACTCTTCGATAGACTCTTGAGACAATTTAACGGTGCAACCTGCTGCTGAACGCTCAGCAGATGCATCAGAAAGCTCAAACGCTTGCTCAACAGATAGGTGTTCAACACCTTCGATTTCTAGTACGCGACCAGAGAATTCGTTGATCTTGCCTGCTTTCTCTACGGTTAGTAGACCTTGCTTGATGCCGTATAGAGGAATCGCATGTACTAGATCACGTAGCGTGATACCTGGCTGCATTTCACCTTTAAAGCGAACCAAGATAGATTCAGGCATATCAAGAGGCATAACACCTGTTGCTGCCGCGAATGCTACCAGACCAGAGCCCGCAGGGAATGAGATACCTAGAGGGAAACGAGTATGCGAGTCACCACCTGTACCTACAGTATCAGGTAGGAGCATACGGTTTAACCATGAGTGGATAACACCATCACCAGGGCGCAGTGAAACACCTGCACGGTTCATGATGAAATCAGGTAGCGTGTGGTGGGTGTTTACGTCAACTGGTTTCGGGTATGCCGATGTGTGACAGAAAGACTGCATTACGAGGTCAGCAGAGAAGCCAAGACATGCAAGGTCTTTAAGCTCATCACGCGTCATAGGGCCAGTAGTATCTTGAGAACCGACTGTCGTCATCTTAGGCTCACAGTATTGACCCGCGCGAACGCCTTCAACACCACATGCTTTACCAACCATCTTCTGAGCTAGCGTGTAGCCTTTATTAGATGCAGTTGGATCAACAGGCTTAGCAAATAGGTCTGTTTCTTCAAGACCAAGAGAAGCACGAGCACGACCCGTCAGGCCACGACCGATGATAAGTGGGATACGACCACCAGCACGAACTTCATCAAGCAGTACTTTGCTTAGCTCAAAGCTAGAGATCTCTTCACCGTTTTTACGTACAACGCCCTCGTATGGGAAGATGTCAATAACATCGCCCATGTTCATGTTTTGTACGTCTAGTTCGATAGGTAGTGCGCCAGAGTCTTCCATTGTGTTGTAGAAGATTGGAGCGATTTTACCACCTAGACAAACACCGCCAGTACGCTTGTTTGGTACGTAAGGAATATCTTCTCCCATGAACCAAAGTACTGAGTTCGTCGCCGACTTACGAGAAGAACCTGTACCAACAACATCACCTACGTAAGCAAGCTGAATACCGTCTTTTTGAAGTTCTTCGATTTGAGCGATTGGGCCAACCGTACCTGGTTGATCTGGGTTGATACCATCACGTTCCATCTTCAGCATCGCTTTTGCGTGCACTGGAATATCTGGACGTGACCATGCATCAGGTGCTGGAGATAGGTCATCGGTGTTCGTTTCACCAGTGACTTTGAATACTTTTACGGTGATTTTTTCAGCGACTTTATCTTTCGCGGTGAACCATTCTGCATCAGCCCAAGATTGAAGGACTTGTTGAGCAGATTCGTTACCAGCTTTTGCTTTCTCTTCTACATCGTAGAACGCATCAAACATCAATAGAGTGTGAGATAGTGCTTTCACAGCGATTGGAGCAAGCTCAGCATCATCAAGTAGAGATACTAGAGATTCGATGTTGTAACCACCTTGCATAGTACCAAGTAATTCTGCAGCTTTTGCTTTGCTGACTAGTGGAGATGCTACTTCACCTTTAGTGATAGCCGTTAGGAAGCCCGCTTTTACATAGGCAGCTTCATCTACGCCTGGTGGAATGCGGTTTTCTAGTAGGTCAAGAATAAACTCTTCTTCACCTTGAGGTGGGTTCTTCAGAAGTTCGACTAGGCCAGCTACCTGCTCAGCATCTAGTGGTTTTGGAACAACTCCTTCGGCAGCACGTTCTTCGACGTGTTTACGGTAGGCTTCAAGCACGACTTTTTTCCTCTCATTGCGGTTCACTTCTCACCTTCATAATTGTTAGTAAAATAAAGAAGTGAACATCCTTGGAAACTTGGCTCTCCATTGCCATTTTTATCATTCAATTTGTATTGATGAGCAGCGTCATAGAGGCCAAACTATGGGCGGTAGGATAGCAAATTTAACGTTAAATTAAAATCTTATCATTTTGACCAACATAGCAAGTTAGGACGAAAGTCCCACTATTTTTGCCTATTTACGCACTAAAATGAAGACTCTACGCATGATTATTTGTAAGACGTACCAACAATTAAGTAAACCGAATCGAAGTTATCTTCCGTGCGTCCATAGGACAAGATGATTGGCCCTATGGGGGAGTCAATACCCGCGAAGACAGACCCTGCTGCATACACCGGTGCTTCATCAAAGGTTAAGTTATTATTTGACCAAACGCCGCCATATTCTAACGATGCACCTACGTAAAAAGGGGATTCAAACAACCCGAAATCATTGTCAAACCATCTATACCGGTAAATAAGACTGGTGTAAGCTAGGTTTTGACCAATCAAACTATTTCGAGGTATACCTGAAAGATTTAAAAAGCCACCGAGCTCTTTTGGATCAATTGGAAAAATTGAGTTCTTACTCTCCACAACGCCATAGTCAGCCCTACCAACGAACGTATGTCTCTCATAGGTTTTGGCCGCCATCAAGTTCGCAGAGAACTCATAGACTGTATCGCTTTCAGAAGTTAAGTCGGGTTCAAAAGTTCCGTTGTCATCATTTTCAAAATCATCATGAGAGACAAAATACTCGAGATCGACAAAATGACCTTCGGTTGGTAAATTGAAGTCATCCAATGTATCTAACCGATACCTGACAAAACCTCCAAGACGAGTATAGTCCCCCTCTCCAAATCCAGGTAATGAAGTACTTACTTGACCATTTTTATAACGAACGCCAAACCTCAGCTCTTGCCACAAAGTTGGCTGATAACCTATTGCGAATTCACTAATATACTCACTGTAGGTCAAAGAAAGGTAATTTTCAGTTACATCTAACGTCGGCTCTGCTATCTCTTGACTCCCTATAGACAAGTTTCGATTCTGTTTACTGTAGGTAACAGACGCTGAAGTAAAAAGCTTTTGACTAGAAAAAAATGGGGAGAACAGTTCAACTTCGATACGCTTGTCAGTCCCCATTTCTAAATTAGTTCTTAATTCTGCACCATGTGCATTTAGGTCAGTAAAGTTAGCAGAAGCTCCCAGTGAATACTGGCTATCCGTTGAAAAGTCATCTTCAAGGAAGAAACGAAAGTTGAGATAATTCGGCCCCCAAGATTTTTCATTAACATCAACTGTAAGTTGCTCTTCCCCGTCAACATTATCGAACTCATAAGTGATCAACTCAAATCGATCCAATGCATAAAGATCTTGTACTTTCGCTTCAATTTCACTGGTTTTGAGAACCTTGCCTGAATGAAGGTTCAAGCGATTCTCAAGCAGCTTATCAGAATAGTGGGTATTGTTGTTGATTACCACCTTATCAACCACGGTTTTATCACCGTGCTTCAGCTGTCTGCGCGCCTTTTGTTTGTCTTCGATGTAGTGTTGATAATCAGCATTAGAGAGTGACAACCTAGAGAGTTCAGCAGAGTGCTGCTTAGCAGACTCGTAACCAGCTTCGTAAGCTGATGGCATTTTATCGAACTCAGTAGTTTCCATTTCTCCAACATCCGGTTGGAGGAAAACATCATTGTCTTTGAGTGTTTTAGCTTGCTCCTGGGTACTGCGTTGAACAAGATAATTGGAAAGTTGGTCTGCTGCTACTAAAAAGGTCGTAAAATCCTCTTTGCCTTTGTAGTTGGTACTGATATCAACCGCAATAATGATATCTGCACCCATAGCTCTTGCAACATCAACTGGCATATTGTTGGTTACGCCACCGTCGACTAACATTCGTCCATCAACTTCATAAGGCGGAAGAGCGCCAGGTACCGACATGCTCGCCATCATGGCGTCGACAAGGTGGCCGTGGTCAATCACCACTTCCTCAAGTTCAATAATGTCAGTTGCAACGGAGCGAAAAGGAATGGCAAGGTCGTCAAAAGAGTCGAGAGGCGATAAGTTACCTGTAGTTTCGCGCAAAATACGAAGCATATTCTGGCCTTGCACCACGCCTTTTTTAGCTTTAATTTCTTCCCAACCTAGTCCAATATCGGTATTAAGCTGGTAACGATCTTCATACTCTTTGTCTCGCACACGACGGTCACTACGGTTTACACGGTCACGGTAACCATGCTTCCAATCAACTGTGTAAATAAAGCTTTCAATCTCGTCTGCACTCATCCCTGTCGCATAAAGACCACCAACGTATGACCCCATACTGGTACCGGTAATGTAATCAACCGGGATTTGCATCTCTTCGAGCGCTTTAAGTACGCCAATATGAGCGGCACCTTTTGCGCCGCCACCTGCGAGTACAAGAGCGACAGTTGGCCTCTTATGAGCTTGTTCAACTTCCACATGCTCGGATGAATCAACCTGTGCCGCAGTCGCTGCGAACAGTTGAAAACTGATCACAGTACCGACCATACCTAAGCCGCTCACTAACCAACGAGATATCATTATTTAAACTATCCTTGTCATTGTTTCTGTTATGACTTTACCATTGGAAAAGCTTCTTTAGCCACTGTTTTGGTTGACTTTCACAACCCTTTTTAATGTTTCCATTTTCATCCCAAACCGGCAATTTAACGGCGCCATCACAATCAAATTCCAACGCACCGTCAGACGTACGAGTGAAACTCGCGGTTGCGATTCCGGTTGGCCAAGGCAGTAGTAACTGTTCAGGCGTTCTCTGCTTCAAGTAATCAGCGTAGACACGTAATGCACCACTAGAACCAGTAAGCTTAGTCGGTTTATTGTCATCACGTCCAAGCCAGATGGTTGTTACTTCGCGTCCGTCAACGCCCACAAACCAACTATCGCGGCTGTCATTACTAGTACCTGTTTTACCGGCTAACCCTGCCCATGCAAACTGGTTCTGTAGGAATCGACCTGTACCTTCAGATACACCACGCTTCATTGCGTAAGTGGTTAGCCAAGCGGCTTGTTGATCAACGCGCTGCGATACTCGAGGGATAGATTGGTATAAAACCTCGCCGTCACTATCAACGACAGAGCGAAGCGCAGACAAAGGCGCAATACGACCTGAGTTGGTGATGGTCTGGAACATCTGAGACACTTGGAATGGTGTCAGAGAGAATGCACCCAAAAACATCGATGGTACTGGGCGAATCTCGTTTTTATCGACACCCAGTTTACCTATAGTGTCGGAGACCTTATCAATCCCTAACTGCATCCCTAGACGAACCGTTGGCACGTTATAGGACTTAGACAATGCCGCGTATAAAGGCACTTCGCCGCGGAACTTACGGTCGAAGTTTCTCGGGCTCCATACACTGCCCTTGCTGCCTTTTAAGCTAAGTGGCGTATCCATCAAGGTCGTTGCCAAGGTGTACTTTTCAGGCTGCTCAAGTGCGGTTAAATAAACCGCAGGTTTCACCAAAGAACCGATAGGACGGCTTGCATTCAACGCACGGTTAAAGCCATCGTAGCCAGTACGCTTACCACCGACCATCGCACGGATTTCACCGGTGTTGCGATCTACTGCTATCGCTGCAGCCTCTAATTTATCACTCGCCGTTTTCGATAGTTCAGGCACTTTGCGAGCAATCGACTTCTCTAGCTTGGCTTGTGAAACCGGGTCCAAAGAGGTGAAAACACGTATCCCTTTCTTCGCTTGGAACCTATCACCAACGTACTTTTTCAGCTCGATGTTGACCTGTTGGAAATACGCAGGCTGACGGCTGGCAATTCGTGGATTGTCTTGAATGTCCAAATCACGGCTTGCTGCTTCTTCATATTGTCTTGGGGTCAAAATATCTTGTTGCATCAACAAGCGAAGAACCAGATCGCGCCGAGTTTTAGCGCGCTCTGGGTAGCGAACTGGGTTGTAATACGATGGCCCTTTCACCATGCCCACCAGTAAGGCTAACTGGTCAATACGCAATTCTTGAATCGGTTGGCCGAAGTACAAACGCGAAGCCAAACCAAAACCGTGAATCGCTTCACCGCCATTTTGGCCAAGGTATACCTCGTTTAAGTAAGCTTCTAAAATGCGGTCTTTGCTGTAACGATGATCCAAGATAAGCGCGATATAAGCCTCACGAATCTTACGCCAAAGCGTGCGTTCACTAGATAGGAACAGGTTTTTCGCGAGCTGCTGTGTCAGTGTACTACCACCTTGTACAGTACGCCCAGCCTTGACGTTAACCATCATCGCACGAGCAATTGCCAAGGGTGAAACCCCATCGTGCTGATAGAAGTTTCTATCTTCCGTCGCCAACAAGGCATCAACCATCACTTCAGGAAATTGGTTACGTTTTAGAAACAGACGTTGCTCATCGTTGCTTTTCTCAAGCATACCCAACATCTTAGGTTCGACACGCAAATACCCCATGTCGCCCTTCTTCTCTAGCGACTGAATACGAGTTAACTCATTACCATTGAAGTGCAGCATCACGTGACGATCGGCTTCCGGCCCATCGACAAACTCGAACGGACGACGAATCACCTCAATTTTAGTTGATGAAGAGGAATACTCCCCCGGATGACGAGGAGAGCTCACCTTACGGTAATTCAGCACATCCAGTTCATTCTTCACCTGAACGAGGCTAATCTGAGTACCAGGGGATAAATCCAACACACGCGCATAAACGACAGTTGGTAAATCAAATAACTGGCCCTCAAAGCGCTGCTTCACTACAGAGTCTAGGTAGATGCCGACAAACAACAGTAACGTAGCCAGTGCTAAGCCAGCCTTCCACGCTATGCCCCATAGGATCTTCAACCAACTTCTGTTCCCCGCCTTTTTCGCTCTCGATTTTCCTTTCTTAGCGGCCGCTCTCGGCTTTCTAAGTTTCGCTTTGGTCGCTGGTGACTTCTTTGCTGGCGCTTTTTTAGGTGGTGCCTTTTTGGGCGTTAACATTTTGGTCATCATCGGTTCAACTGTCGTTTGGTTTTAGTGGTTGCAACATGGTTAGCAGGGTCATCGGGCCAAGGATGTTTTGGGTAACGGCCTTTCATCTCTTTTTGCACTTCTTTGTACGCGCCAGCCCAAAAGCCAGCTAAATCCTGAGTAATTTGTAATGGGCGCTGTGCAGGAGAAAGTAACTCAAGCACAACCTTTTTACGCCCTTGGGCTATCAATGGTGAGTCTTGCTCACCAAAGACCTCTTGCATTCGAACCGAGATCACGGGTTCAGATTGATACTGATATTGGATAGCCTTTTTACTGCCTGTAGGCATCACATAATGTGTTGGCAACCACTGGTCAATCTCTTGATTTAGAGGCCAACCGAGATACGCCGACAATGCCTGCTCAACCGAAACGTTCGCCAGCCCTTTCGCGGATTTAACGCCATTCAAATACGGCAACAACCAAACATCAAGATGTTCAACTAGACTCGCGTCATCCATTACTGGCCAATCATGCTCCGGCATCCAAAGTTGAGCGCAGCGCACGCGTTCAACAAGTTGCTTCGCAGATGGCGTCCAATGTAAACAGTCCAGTCCACATCGCGCAATATAATTTAACAGCGCTTGGCTAATCTGACTCGCATCAGGCTCAGGTAAAGCCTTGGTGCTGATAACAAGTTTACCCAAAGTAACTCTTTGCTCTGCGACTAAACGGCCTCGTTTTTCGTCCCAGTCAGCATAACCTGAACAAATGAAAAGCTTAGAAAATGCTTCTTCTAACTGTGCAATATCAACAGGCGTCGCTAAGAAAATCTGACTAGCACGCCCAGAGCTACGCATCAAATCAATCACCACGATGTAATCATTGTTTGCCAATGGATCGTCATCGCGCACCTCTGCACCGTGGCCGTTCGCTAATAGAAAAGCATTACTGTTGGCACTTCTTGCTTGAGCTATTCGGTCTGGGAATGCAAAACAAAGCACCAATGGTAGCAATGATTCGTCAAGTTGTGACAAATCTAAGTGATGATTCAGTTTGCTAGCGAGGTTTTTCGCTCGCTGCATCACAACGCTATTTTTCGAGTGCTTTCTTTGTTTTAGCCTATGTAGCGAATGCTGAATATCCGAGACATTGCGCTCAGGTTCTTCCAATAAAGCGGCAGCAACAATAGCAACATTCAACAAGGCTTGGCTGCCCTGCTGTGCTTTAATCAGCATGCTTGCAATTCGAGGCTCAAGGCCTAATCGCTGCGCTTGCTTACCTAGCGGAGTAAATTGACCATGAGTGTCTAATAGCTCAAGACTATGCAGCAATTGCTTAGCTTGCTCAATAGAGGCTCGTGGTGGAATATCGAGCCATTGCAATTCATCCGCATTTGCTGCGCCCCATTGGGTCAACTCTGCCACCAGCGAGGAGAGGTCGGAATGGAGAATTTCCGGTTCAGGTACAGCGGGTTGCTGCATTAACTGCGTTTCGCTGTACAAACGGACGCACAGCCCTTCTTCAATTCGCCCAGCACGCCCCGCACGCTGCTCAGCAGAAGATTGCGAAATTTTGACTTGCTCGAGCTTGGTGATACCGGTTTTCAAATCAAACTTAGCGACTCTTTCAAGCCCTGAATCCACCACTAATCGAATACCTTCGATAGTCAAAGAGGTTTCCGCGATATTGGTGGCCAATACCACTTTGCGGCGTCCTTTCTCTGATGGTGCTATCGCTTTCTGTTGTTGAGAAAAGTGAAGCTGCCCGTACAAAGGGCATACATCAATGTCACTGGCTAAGTTCTCTAATTGAGTTTCCACCTGCTTTATTGCAGATACTCCAGGTAGGAACGCCAATAGTGATCCCGACTCCTTCTCCATCAGAGAACCAATCACTTTAGCCATTTTAGGCGCCAAGTAATCATTAGTACCCAAAGGCTGGTAACGGAATTCAACCGGAAAGGTGCGACCTTGCGACTCAACATACTTAGCCCCTGGCAACAAGGACTGCAAAGCTTGTTGATCTAAGGTGGCCGACATCACTATCACTTTCAGGTCATCCCGTAGCGCTTCTTGGATCTCCAAGCTAAACGCCAATGCCGTATCCGCATGAATACTGCGCTCATGGAATTCATCGAAGATCACCATATCGACCCCAATGAGTTCTGGGTCGGTTTGGATCATTCTGGTCATGATCCCTTCGGTAACGATCTCTAAGCGAGTTGCACTGCTGGTTTTAGATTCACCACGAACTCTAAAACCAATGCTCTCCCCGACCTTTTCACCTAACTGGCTAGCTAAATATGTCGCGATGTTTCTTGCCGCCAATCGCCTAGGCTCAAGCATGATGATTTTGCCTTGAACGGCATTGGTCTTAACCAGCTGTAAAGGGAAGAACGTTGACTTACCCGCACCGGGAGCCGCTTTAAGAATAAGTTGAGTATGTGTTTCTACGCCAGCGAGCAGATCTGGCATCACAGCTTCTATGGGCAGTTGTGGCAATGGGAGAACCTTGTGGTGTAATGTTGGCAACATTGTACATAAAAACCCACCCGTCTAAATAAGTAATATGCAGTTCAATCCGCCATTAGAGTCAGCGACTCTTATCAAACGCTACAAACGTTTCCTCACTGATATCAAACTTCCCGACGGCAGCGAGCGTACTATTCATTGTGCCAATACTGGAGCGATGACAGGATGCGCGACTCCGGGTAATACGGTGTGGTATTCAACCTCCGATAATGCAAAAAGAAAGTACCCAAACAGCTGGGAGATCTCAGAAACGGACAAAGGTCACCGGATTTGTGTAAATACTGCGCGAGCAAACCAGCTAGCAGTGGAAGCAATTGAAAATAAGACTATAGTTGAACTCTTAGGTTATAACGCGTTACGAACCGAAGTGAAGTATGGTAGCGAGAATAGTCGAATTGACATTCTGCTTGAAGATAACGAAAAGCCGCCTTGCTATATCGAAGTAAAAAGCGTCACCTTACTCGATGAACAAGAGACCTCAACTGAAGGGCAAGGTTTTTTCCCTGATGCGGTGACAACCAGAGGCCAAAAACATCTGCGTGAACTCACAGAAATGGTCGAATCTGGAAATAGAGCCGTACTTTTATTTACTGTTTTACATTCAGGTATTGAAAAAGTGTCTGCAGCACACCATATAGACGCCAAATATTCGTTATTACTAAAACAAGCACAAGACGCTGGAGTTGAAGTACTTTGCTATAAAGCAGAGCTCAGCAGTTCTCAAATACAACTAAAACAACCTGTTGAATTTATCAATAACTGAACAAAGATGTTGAACAAATCACATGGATTGCAAGTTTGAATAAGAGTATTTGCCACCATTCGTTCTTTCTGCTATAGATACCCGCCTTAAAATTAGCTGCTTTGCAGTTGACTAGGTGTAAATAGGAGATGCTGTATGCCAGAATCTAAGAAAAAAGCGCTAGGCATCCTAGCCATCGCAGGTGTTGAACCGTACCAAGAAAAGCCAGGTGAAGAATACATGTCACCTGAGCAAACGGAACATTTTACAAAAATTTTAGCAGCTTGGCGCAACCAGCTCAGGGAAGAAGTTGATCGTACTGTGCACCATATGCAGGACGAAGCAGCGAATTTCCCAGACCCAGTTGACCGTGCTTCTCAAGAAGAAGAATTCAGCCTAGAGCTACGTAACCGTGACCGTGAGCGTCGTCTAATCAAGAAAATTGAGAAGACACTAGACAAGATCGAAGAAGATGATTTCGGCTTCTGTGATTCTTGCGGTATCGAGATTGGCATTCGTCGCCTTGAAGCCCGTCCAACTGCTGACCTTTGTATTGACTGTAAAACACTTGCAGAAATCAAAGAGAAACAGATGCAAGGTTAATTCTTGCGAATGTAAAGAAAGGGAGCTTTAGCTCCCTTTTTTGTTTGCTGCCTAAGCGAGATGCCTTAGATAGCAATGAGCAGTGTAAAAACGAGTGCTAGGCAATAACAGCACCCACTGCATGCATTAAACCACATTAAACGTCTTAAGAATCGGCTACTGCGGTATCCTCTGGATTAGGTTATTCACATATGAATTATATCGGGCGCTTTGCACCATCACCGTCAGGTCCTCTTCATTTTGGCTCACTGGTTGCCGCTCTTGGCAGCTACTTCCAAGCAAAATCTCATCAGGGACAATGGTTAGTCCGTATGGAAGATCTGGACCCGCCAAGAGAGATGGCTGGCGCTGCAGACCTGATTCTTAAGACGCTTGAGGCTTACCACCTATTTTGGGATGGCAAAGTCGTTTATCAGAGCCAACGTCACGGCCTATATCAAGCGCAAATTGATCAATGGGTGGCTGACAACCAAGCCTACTACTGCCAATGCACGCGCAAACAGATAAAAGCCTTGGGTGGTTTCTATAATGGCCATTGTCGACAGGCAGGGTTAATTGATACGGGCGAGCAAGCCGTGCGCTTGTATATGGATTTCCCTGTCGAGTCGTTCGACGATGTTCGCTATGGCACCATTGAAATCCCTAAAGCGTTAGCCGAAGAGGATTTCATCATCAAACGCCGCGATGGTTTGTTTGCTTATAACTTGGCCGTAGTACTTGATGATATCGAGCAAGGCGTAACTGAAGTGGTGAGAGGCGCTGATCTCATCGAACCTACAGGCCGCCAAATCAGTCTTTATAAGACACTGAAACAAAATACAGTGAGCTACTTGCACTTGCCGTTAGCGACCGACGCGTCAGGCAATAAACTTTCAAAGCAGAACCACGCTACCGCTATTGACCTAGATAACCCAAAACCTACACTGCTCAATGCCATGCAGTTTTTGGGGTTTGAGGTTCCTAAGGCCGTTTGTGAAGCGTCAATCGATGAGGTTTTGGCATGGGGCTGCCAGCAATGGAACGTTGCTCAATTACCTGATAGTTTACAAAAACAACACTGCAATTAGCTCAAAACTAACGGCAAATAGTATAAACAACACACAAAAATGCCATAACCAACCATTGTGGTTAAGCAGACGATGTTCTCAAATGGCTCGCGCTAAGCTATTATTAGCCGCAATTAAACTCTGCACTACCACTTTGGACTAAGAGAAAAGCAAAGTTGGCGATACCTACTTTGTTCTAAACTAATGAATAAAAACGACAATACCCCAAGCGAACAACGCGGATTCCACGAACTAGCACTGAATATTTATACTCGCCAAGAGCACAATATTTCACGTAAGCAGATCAGCGATAACGCACTAAAAGTACTATATCGCCTGAATGGTGCGGGTTTTGACGCATTTTTAGTCGGTGGTGGTGTCCGTGATATTTTACTTGGCTCTCAACCAAAAGATTTCGATATTGCGACCAACGCTACGCCAGAGCAGATCAAGAACCTTTTCCGAAACTGCCGCCTTATCGGCCGCCGTTTCCGCTTGGCACACATCATGTTTGGTCGTGATATCATTGAGGTGGCAACTTTCCGAGGCCACCATCAAGAGCCATCTAAAAACGTATCTGCACAATCGAAAGAAGGCATGCTATTACGTGACAACGTTTACGGCAGTGTTGATGAAGATGCAGAGCGTCGCGATTTCACGATCAATGCGATGTACTACAACATTGCAGACTACAGCATCCACGATTACGCAGGTGGTGTAGAAGATTTAGAAGACAAGCTAATCCGTCTAATTGGCGATCCAGAGACACGCTACCGTGAAGACCCTGTACGCATGCTGCGTGCAATGCGTTTCTCGGCGAAGCTGGATTTCGATATTGAAGAAGACACAGCCGATCCAATTGAAGGCCTGGCGCACCTTCTAAAAGATATCCCAGCAGCACGTCTTTACGAAGAATCTCTAAAACTGCTTCAATCAGGCTACGGTTTAGAAACCTACCACCTTATGCGTGAATACAACCTATTCCAGCAGATGTTCCCTGCGGTAGCTGAATACTTCACTAAAGATTACGACTCACCGACTGAGCAAATGCTTGATTTGGTGCTCGATTCTACCGACCTTCGTATCGAAGATGGTAAACGAGTAAACCCTGCATTCATGTTTGCCGCGATTCTTTGGTACCCAATGAACAAGCTGGCAGACAAGCTTGTTGCCGAGCAAGGCATGGCGCACTACGACGCTATTATGGAAGCAAGTAACATCATTCTCGATCAGCAAGTAAAATCCATTGCTATTCCTCGTCGACACACAGCAACCATTCGCGAAGTTTGGCAGCTACAACTGCGACTACCTCGCCGTAACGGTAAGCGTGCCGTTCGCCTGATGGAGCTCAACAAGTTCCGCGCTGGCTACGACTTCTTAGAGATGCGTGGCGAGATTGAAGGTGGCGAGACAAAAGAATTAGCAAAATGGTGGGAGCGCTATCAGACAGCCGGTCGCAACATGCGTCAAGCAATGGCTAACGACGTAGCGGCACCATCAAAGTCAGGTCATCGTCGCCGTAAGACTTACCGAAACAAAAAGAGTAAGCAAGCCGAATGATAACTGCTTATATTGCGGTCGGCAGCAACCTTGCCGACCCAGTTAGCCAAGCAAATTTGGCTATCGACACGCTAAAAAGCCTACCGCGATCAACGTTTATTGCGACCTCTCAGCTATATAGTAGCACTCCAATGGGGCCGCAAAATCAACCGGACTACATCAATGCGGTAGTCGCTATCAAGACCGAATTAACGCCAATTGAACTGCTTGATTGCACTCAAAAAATCGAGTTAGAGCAAGGGCGTGTCCGTAAAGACGAACGCTGGGGACCAAGAACCTTGGATCTCGACATCGTGTTGTACGGCAATGAGGTGATCGATTCAGAGCGCTTAACCGTTCCTCATTATGGAATGAAAGAACGAGAGTTTGTACTCTACCCGCTTGCTGAAATCGCACCAAGTTTACAACTCCCTGATGGGACTGAGCTGACAGAACTACTGAAAATTGTAGATAAAAACGGGCTCAATGTTTGGCAGCAATAGCCAGGCGCATTAAGGAAAACCAATGAAAAAAGTAACCATTAACGACCTGATCAAGTGTAAACGTGAAGGCCGTAAATTCGCGACGTCAACAGCTTACGATGCGAGCTTTGCTCAACTATTCGAAAGCCAAGAGATGCCTGTTCTACTTGTCGGTGATTCACTGGGTATGGTTCTACAAGGCCATAACGACACTTTACCAGTAAGCGTAGAAGATATTGCTTACCACACTCGCTCTGTGCGTGCTGGTAGCCCTAACTGTCTTCTTATGGCTGATATGCCTTTCATGAGCTACGCAACTCCAGAGCAAGCTTGTGAGAGCGCAGCTACCTTGATGCGTGCTGGCGCGAACATGGTAAAAATCGAAGGCGGAAGCTGGTTGGTTGATACTGTGAAGATGCTAACAGAACGCGCAGTACCAGTATGTGCACACTTAGGCTTAACACCACAATCTGTGAACATCTTTGGTGGTTACAAGGTTCAAGGTCGCGATGACGATCAAGCTGATAAAATGGTTGCTGACGCACTAGCGCTACAAAACGCAGGTGCTCAAATCGTTCTACTTGAATGTGTACCGGCTTCATTGGCAAAACGAATTACAGAAGCTTGTCACGTGCCAGTTATTGGTATTGGTGCAGGTAATGTTACCGATGGTCAGATCTTGGTTATGCATGACATGTTCGGTATTTCTGCGAACTACATGCCAAAGTTCTCTAAGAACTTCCTAGCAGAAACAGGTGACATGCGCAAAGCAGTAGCTCTATACAAAGAAGAAGTAGAGAGCGCACGCTTCCCTGATGATGCTCATACAATCGCTTAGGAGTAAGTATGCAAACTTTTGCTGAAATAGCGGCTCTTCGTGAGCAGATTAAACAGTTTAAGCGTGATGGACGTACGGTTGCTTTTGTACCAACTATGGGAAACCTGCATGAAGGCCACCTTACTCTGGTAAAGAAGGCTCGAGAACTGGCAGACATAGTCGTGGTAAGCATCTTTGTTAACCCAATGCAGTTTGATCGTGCTGATGACCTGAACAACTACCCTCGCACGTTAGAAGCTGATTTAAGTAAATTAACTGGCGAAGGCGTTGAACTGGTATTTACACCAACGCCAGAAGTGATGTATCCAGATGGCCTAGACAAACAGACGTTTGTTGAAGTTCCAGGGTTATCTCACATGTTGGAAGGTGCGTCTCGTCCGGGTCACTTCCGTGGCGTAGCGACGATTGTCACTAAGCTGTTTAACATCGTTCAGCCTGATTTTGCATGCTTCGGCGAGAAAGACTTCCAGCAACTTGCTGTAATTCGCCAAATGACAACTGACCTAGCGTTAGACATTGAAATTGTAGGCGTTGCGACGGTTCGTGAAATGGACGGTTTAGCGATGAGCTCTCGCAATAGCAATCTCACTATTGATGAGCGTCAACGTGCACCTGTTCTAGCACGCACTATGCGTTGGATCAGCAGCGCAATTCGCGGTGGACGTGATGACTACGCCTCAGTGATTGAAGATGCGACAGACCAGCTTCGTGCAGCAGATCTACAGCCTGATGAAATCTTCATCTGCGATGCTAAGACTCTACAAGCCATAACTTCAGAATCCACTCAAGCTGTGATTCTTATGTCGGCTTTCCTAGGTAAGACACGTCTTATCGATAACCAAGTTCTCGACTTGGTAACGGAAACCAAAGAAGAAGTGAAAGAAGAAACCGCTGAGTAATCGCGTTCTTCTCTTTGCGTAAACAAGCTCCTAACGCAAAGCAAAAGTAAAAGAGACAAAAAAGGTCGATGTAATATCGACCTTTTTCTTTTCCTGCAATTTAGGGGCGCGGAGTTAGCTGCGTAAGCCAATGCCCTTAGTCACTAGGTAATGTGCAATGCCATACAGCACAACGATAAATACACCGAGTACGCCAAAGGACGTCACAATACCCACGTCAGACACACCCAAGAAGCCATACCTAAACGCATTCACCATATAGACAATAGGGTTCAACTTCGACACACCTTGCCAAAAATCAGGCAACAGGCTAATCGAGTAGAACACACCACCAAGATAAGTAAGCGGCGTCAGAATGAAGGTTGGGATAATTGATATATCATCAAACGTACGTGCAAATACCGCGTTGATAAGACCACCTAACGCAAATACCACCGACGTAAGGAAAACGGTCGCAATGATCACGCCCCAGTGATCAACTTGAAGGTCAACGAAGAACAAAGAAACAAAAGTCACAATAGTACCGACCAATAGGCCGCGCACCACACCACCCATCACGAAACCAGCAATAATCACGTAGTTCGGTACAGGTGCAACCAAAAGTTCTTCAATGTTCTTTTGGAATTTAGCGCTAAAGAATGATGAAGCCACATTCGAGTACGAGTTAGTGATTACCGACATCATGATCAGACCCGGCACTATGTATTCCATGTAGCTAAAGCCGTTCATTTCACCGATTCGTGCACCAATCAGGTTACCGAAGATGATGAAGTAAAGCGTCATAGTAATTGCAGGTGGAACCAGCGTTTGCACCCAAATACGAGTAAAACGGTTGATCTCTTTGGTCAGCAAGCTGCGAAAAGCAGTCCAATATAGGCTGTACATATTACTTACACCCCTCACGCACGATACTTACAAACAGTTCTTCTAGACGGTTAGCTTTGTTACGCATCGAGAGGACTTTGACATTCTGCTCACTCAACTGAGCAAAGATGTCGTTCAAACCTAGGTTCTTATCAATTTCGATCTCTAAAGAACCATTAACCAAGACTTGGTTATTCACGCCTTCTAACTTAGGTTGTGCAGCTCCCTCCTCCAGATCAAGGATAAAGGTTTCCGCACTCAACTTACCTAGTAGCGCCTTAATGGTGGTGTTTTCGATCAACTCACCACGATTAATGATGCCGATGTTGCGACACAACATTTCCGCTTCTTCTAGGTAGTGCGTGGTCAAGATAATGGTAATCCTCTGTTTCTCGTTGATCTCTTTGAGGAATTCCCACATCGAGCGGCGCAGTTCAATATCGACACCTGCCGTAGGTTCATCAAGGATTAACAGCTGGGGCTCGTGCATCAAAGCACGAGCGATCATCAAGCGGCGCTTCATACCACCAGACAAGTTACGCGCACGTTCACCGCGCTTTTCCCACAAATCGAGTTGAGATAGGTATTTTTTCGCTCGCTCTTTTGCCAGGGCTTTAGGCACACCGTAGTAACCCGCTTGCTGCAAAACGATCTGCTCAACCGTTTCAAACGGGTTGAAGTTAAACTCTTGAGGAACTAAACCTAGGTTCTGCTTTGCCAGCTCCAGATCGGTATCAATGTCGTAGCCGAATACCTTAACCTTGCCAGAGGTTTTGTTTACTAACGAAGAGATAACTCCAATGGTGGTGGACTTGCCCGCACCATTTGGCCCAAGTAGCGCGTAAAAGTCACCTTTTGCTACCTGTAAACTGATGCCTTTAAGTGCCTCGAAGCCACCCGCATAAGTTTTTCTTAATTGCTCAATTTCTAATGCATACATAGAGATGATTGCCATTTGCTATAAATAGTGTGGTTAGCCGGACAGGATGAAGAGAACGAAACCTGAAATGAACTAGCTGAACTAGATAATGTACGCGGCTATTTTGCAAACAAGATTATCGCTGAATGACGATGAATACAAATATCGATTATCGGTTTCGTTATAAAACTTAAAAGATCTGAGGCTGCATAAAGCTCTATTTCGAGTATCATAAATAAAAAATACCGCTAAGACATTCACTTAGCGGTACTTCCCGTTATTAGAAACTCATGACTAACATTAATATCTATAGTTCAGTCACAGAGGGTTAATAAGAGTATTAAACCGATTCAAATTGATGCTCGTCTCTCTCAACGTAGTTAGTTGCAGCTGTCAGAGCTTCATAACGGAAGCGATATGTATTCGATACAGGTACTAAATCAATTACGTGGAACTTCTCCAGCTGTTGACGCGTATTCTCGTTAGGACATAGCAAGTACACCTCACACTGTGCGTCTAGCGCATCCTTGATCGCATTCTCTAGCGCGAGACCAACCGTAACATCAATCATAGGTACATCGGTTAAGTCTAAAATCATCGCTTCGTAATCAGAAATACTCGAGTGCTGACGTGAAATCGCCTTTGAGACACTGAAGATCATCGGCCCCGATAGATAGAAAAACAACACTTTGCCATTGGCATTATCAAGCAGTTGGCGTTCACTATCAGTCAATGGAATCTCGTCTTCATCATCCCCGTCACTTATGGCTTTAACTTGCCTTGCTTGCTCACGACTTAACCTTTCAATGATCAGAATATTAGAGATAAATACACCTAGTCCAACCGCGATGATCAGGTCAACGAACACTGTCAATAGCATTACACCGTACATCACGCCCATACCAGCATAACTTACTTTGTGTGCACGCTGGATGAAGCTCCAATCAAGAATGTTAAAGCCGACGTACATAGCAATACCAGCCAGCACAGCCATTGGGATAGGTTCGGTCAACCCGCCCGCAACCAATACTACAAGCGCTAATACTAGAGCTCGAATCACACCAGAAAGCGGAGAGCGCGCGCCTACCTGAATATTGGTCACTGTCCCCATGGTCGCCCCCGCCCCTGGCAACGCACCAAACAAGCCCGAGAGCATATTTGCAATACCTTGACCACGCAGCTCTTTATCAGAGTCATGCTCTTTACGAGTCAATGAGTCCCCAATAACAGCGGTCAAAAGCGTATCAATACAACCTAATGTACCAAGCACCAAGGCATCGATAACCATAGTCGTGAATTGTTCAGCACTGACAGTTGGGACAACAAGAGAAGGCAGACCTGCTGGGATTTCACCAATACGGCGAATAGAATCGGTATCGAAGAAGATAACGGACAACAGGGTGACGGCCACTAACGCAACCAGTTGCGCCGGTACATATTTACGATACTTAGCCGGGAAGCCAAACAGAATACCGAGTGTCAATGCACCTAGAAATAGCTCACTCACTTTTAAGTTTGCTAGCGTATCAGGCAAAGCAGAAAGCGTGCCCATAACACCACCGGATGGAGCGGCGTGTCCTAACAGTGGGGACAGCTGCAAGATGATCAGAATAACGCCAATACCCGACATAAATCCGGAGATCACGCTATATGGCATCAAAGTAACGTATTTTCCTAGCTTCAACGTGCCAAGTAATATCTGAAACGCACCAGCCATCATTACGACAGTAAAAGTCATGGCCATGCCCGTTTCAGGATATTTAGCCACCATACTTGTCATTACTGCTGTCATGATCACCGTCATTGGACCGGTAGGTTCAGAAATTAAGCTACTCGAACCACCAAACAATGCTGCAAATAGGCCAACCATGATGGCGCCCCACAAGCCAGCTTCAGCTCCCGCGCCAGAAGCAACACCAAATGCCAATGCTAAAGGTAACGAGATGATGGCTGTAGTCACACCGCCAAACATATCTCCTTTGAGATTGATATCCGTAAAACGACTTCCAAACAAAACACACCTTCCTGATGATGAAATGACAAACCTCATCACTCTAACAAATGTATCAAGTGTTCAGAAAGTGTTAATTCAATCACATTATTCATGTCTTATAACCGGAACATTGATTGCGGGCTAAGTTTATGATTTTACGTACTAGAACACGTCAGATGAGTACATTTTGACGCAGTTTTTACGAGATTGAATTTGTAACATTGTGTATAGTGAAGCATCTTAATTGAGGGATGTAAGAAGCAAGATGCCAGAAATAAAACAGCTTTTTGAGAACAATTCCAAATGGTCTGAAGAAATTCGCTCTGAAAGACCTGAGTATTTTACAACGCTTGAAGAGGGTCAAAGCCCAGGTTTTCTATGGATAGGCTGTTCAGATAGCCGAGTTCCAGCCGAGCGCCTGACTGGCTTATATTCTGGAGAACTGTTTGTTCACCGAAACGTGGCCAACCAAGTGGTTCATACCGACCTAAACTGCCTATCTGTCGTTCAGTACGCAGTGGATGTACTTAAAGTGAAACACATTATTGTTTGTGGTCACTACGGTTGTGGCGGTGTTAATGCGGCAATTGATAACCCGAAACTAGGCCTTATCAACAATTGGCTACTTCATATTCGTGATAACTACCTAAAATACCGCAAAGACATCGAAGCACTTCCACGCGAGCAGTGGGGTGATAAGCTTTGTGAGATTAACGTCGCAGAGCAGGTTTACAACCTAGGTAACTCAACCATTATGCAAAGTGCATGGGAACGCGGCCAAGATGTCGAGATACACGGTGTGGTATATGGTATTGGTGATGGCAAGTTACAAGACCTTGGCGTACGTTGCTCAAGTATCGACACATTAGAGAGCAGCCACATTGAGGCATTAAATAAAATCTTAACGACGCCTCTTCTTAGTCAACAAGGCTAATTATCTCTATCAAATACAAAAAGCCCGCATCAAGCGGGCTTTTTAATGTCTTGTGTCAGCAAGTGTGATGATTACACTTGTGGTACAACTTTACCAATGTATGGCAGGTGACGGTATTTTTGAGCGTAGTCGATACCAACACCAACAACGAACTCGTCTGGGATTTCGAAACCAATCCACTTCGTATCAACTTCAACTTCACGACGTGAAGGCTTATCTAGTAGTGTACAGATCTCGATAGATTTAGGACCACGTAGACTCAAGATCTCTTTTACCTTAGTCAGTGTGTTACCAGTATCGATAATATCTTCTACAAGCAGAACGTCTTTACCTTGGATATCGTCATCTAGGTCTTTCAAGATACGAACATCACGCGAGCTTTCCATGCTGTTGCCGTAGCTAGACGCCGTCATGAAATCAACTTGGTGAGTTAAATCGATAGCACGAGCAAGATCCGCCATAAAGACAAACGATCCACGTAATAAGCCAACTAAAACTAGATCTTCACTGCCTTTGTAGTGTTCCGTGATCTGTTTGCCTAGTTCGTTCACTCGATCCTGAACTTCCTGCTCAGGGATCATGACTTCAACTGTATGCTTCATACTGCTCTCATTCTGTTTGGTGATTGCGACAAGTGTAGACAGTTTTGCCATTAGCGCCGCTCAATATTGTGCGTAAGTCTAGCACTGCTCAAATACCCACACCACCTTATGCTTCGAATTTACTGTCAGATTATCAACGAAATGTGCACTTGTGCCTTGTCTGATAGTCGCCTTCTTTCACATCAATGTGGATCACGCTTTATGGATCAAGTTTGATGCAACTGTCTATTAAATAAGCTCAAAGGATTGACCATTTGCATATGCACCATTACACTCATCTTGGCTTAAATAATAATAAAATCATTAATAATAAAAAATCGTTGGCAAGGAAAATAAAATGGACTCAATATCTAAGAGACCTAGAACTAGGCTTTCACCTTTAAAAAGAAAACTTCAGCTGATGGAAATCGCGCTTGAAGTTTTCTCTCGTCGCGGCATTGGCCGTGGTGGTCACGCTGACATTGCTGATATCGCTCAGGTATCTGTAGCAACTGTATTTAACTACTTCCCTACTCGTGAAGATTTGGTTGATGAAGTGCTAAATCATGTTGTCCGTCAATTCTCGAACTTCCTTTCAGACAATATCGATCTAGATATTCACGCAAAACAAAACCTACATAATATTGCGACTGAAATGGTGACACTAGTCGCTCAAGACAGCCATTGGTTGAACGTATGGTTCGAGTGGAGCGCATCGACGCGTGATGAAGTATGGCCACTGTTCGTAACGACAAACCGCACTAACCAAATGTTGGTACAAAACATGTTTAGTAAAGCGATTGAGCGCGGCGAAGTTTGTGACGATCACGATCCTAAGCATCTTGCGAATCTATTCCACGGCATCTGCTACTCGCTGTTCATCCAAGCGAAACGTGTCGATACCAATGAAGAACTGTCTAAACTTACTGACAGCTACTTAAACATGTTGTGTATCTATAAGTAGATTCGAGATTCGAGATTCGAGATTCGAG
>NZ_JBQKUM010000076.1:0-23030 GCF_054968605.1 Pseudoalteromonas sp. G5_S1_14_S5
GCTCTGGCTCTGGCTCTGGCTCTGGCTCTGGCAAGGATTCGACAATATTATCGAACTCTTCGCTACCTTGAATCTTAGGTTCAAAGTCAAAATCAGAGTCAACGTTCGATGGAGATTCTACATCGTTGATCGCTTCAGCTAGCCAGTCTTCAACTGTATCTTCATCATCGTCAGAAATGTCACCTAATGAAGCTGGAGGCGCAGCCTCGTTATCAAATAATGGCGCGCTTTCTTCTGAACTGCCTAGTTCCGGTGAAAGTTCAAGCTCAGGTTGCTCCTGCTCAAACTCCTCAACATTGTTATTTTCAGAGAGTAATGAGTCGATATCTAACTCATCGCTTTCGATATCTGACTTTATACCTGCGACCGCTGACTCAATTGCGTCCGACTGAGCGGGTTGCTCAGAAGCCTCTTCGAAGTGTGCGTCTAGCTCTGGCGTCATCAACTCATCGATAAGCGCTTCGTCAGTGTTGCCCAACGGGTCATTGAATAGTGCATCTGTAGCAGGTGCCACACCAAACATATCATCGATAAAGTCATCACGATTAAATGTAGCTTCATCGCTCTTACGTTCAGACTCTTTGGTATTTTCTGTCGCTTCTGTATTTGCTAGCTCGTCGTTAAGTTCGATGTCGTCAACTTGTGGTTCTGGCTCAGCAGCTACCGGCTTATCAAGCTCAGCTTCAGAAGATTCAGTTGCAGCAGAAGGCTCAGAAATTAACGACTCGATATCAGCATCTGCAAGGCTACTTACATCATCAATTGATGTGTCGAAGTCGAATACAGCTTCTAGTTCTTTATCAAAGGCTTTGTCTTCAGACTCAATATCGTCTTCAATACCACTCGTCAGTAGTTCATCGAATGGGTCCAGAGATTCAGTCGCTGACTGATCGTCTTCATCCGCCGACAACTCGCTTTCTAGCAGCTCATCCAAGATTTCATCACTGCCTAGAATAAGCTCGGTATCATTAATTTCGTCGTCAAGGAACTCATCTAATAGGTCAGTACTCTCAGCATCAATCTCAAAGTCATCGTCAGAGTCGCTAAGCAACTCATCTAGCATCTCTGTGCTGTCTTCAGAAATGTTCAGTTCATCATCGGTTGATAAGCCTGACAGTTCTTCCAACTCAGACAGAGCGTCAAAACCTAGAGGTTCACCTTCAGAATCCTCATCAGAGTCATTTTCCAACATCTCATCAAGTAGGTCTGTCGAGTTACTTAAATCGACATCATCACCGGCTAATTGCTCGTCAAGCAGGTCAACACTCTGCTGCTCTTCTTCGCTTTCCAAAGGTTGGTCAAACTGAGCCAAAATGTTTTCGATATCGTCATCAGACGCCAAACCACTATTTAGGTCTTTGGCACTCTCATCGGCGCTATCTAGATTGAAAGGATCGTTCTGTTCATTCTGAGCAGCTACTTGCGCAAATATGTCATCAATATCATCTTCAACACCTATTGGTTCTGGCTGAGAAGTTTGCTGTTCAGAAATAAGTGCATCGATATCAAAATCATCGCTTGCAGTTGTGTCTGCGATCGGCTTCGAATCACTTTGCTCTTCTGAGATCAGTGCATCAATATCGAAACTGTCATCATCCTCATCATCCAGTGCAAACAGGTCATCGAGCATAGACTGATCCAGTTCGTTAGAACCTAGGGCTTCTGTCTGCGACTCTTGAGCTAAAAGTGCTTCAATATCATCTGCAGACATTGAATTATCATCCGACAAGTCAAAGTCACCATCATCAGAATCAAGCGCGCTTTCTGCTGTCTTATCAAGCGCACGCTCCATCTCTTCTAGGCCAAGCGCTTTCTCTTCGCCATTAACACTGATGCCGTTGCTGCTATCTAAATCCAGATCATCGAAGTTAGTGTCTAAATCACCGTTCTCACCGATGCTGGCAAACGGATCATCCTCTTCACCATCAAGGTTGAAATCAAGATCTGATTCATCTAGGCCAGCAAAAACATCGTCTTCTTCAGCCAGTGCTTGATCATCAAACAGCTTATTCGCATCACCCTCTGTACCAAACAGCTCATCATCGAGAGACAACTCATTGTCGAGGTCGTCAATCTCATCAGCCAGCATCATAGGAGCAGCGCTACTTGGCTCAGGCTGAGTAGGTTGGTTTTGCGTTGGTTGCTGTTGCTCTTCATTTTTAGAGCGGCGACCCAACAAGATCACAATAATAAGACCAAGTAGAAGGCCCGGAATAATCGCAAGTGCAGCGACTAGCCAGCCATTCGACAATAACTGGTCCATTGCACTTGGTGCCATTTTTTCAATTTCAGCGTTCTTTCTTCGCTCTTCAGCAAGTAACTTTTCAACTTCACTGCGAATACGGTCTTCGTCGCTAAGCTCTGTCTTAAGCACATCCACTTCAGACTGAACATCCGACAACATCAAGCGAAGTTGATGGTTCTTTTCCTCGAGAGATAGAAGCTCGCTTTCAGATAGCTCTAGCTGCTTCTCAAGCTTGTTCATCTCTTTAACAGAAGAAGATGGAGCACCTGAAACCAATTTTTTCGCGGTTTCTACAGCCGGAGCTGGCTTGGCAGGCACCGGTTTTTTCGATCCCACGTTCGATTGGTTTGAAGCTTGAGCGGCTTTTGGCGTGGCTGCTGGTTCATCAAGCTTTGCCAAATGCGAGTTCATAATATTGATAGCTTGCTGCGTAGAGCTCGCACGAGCTTGCTCTAAAGAAGGGACTCGTAAATGGCTAGCAGGCAATAAGCTATGGATATTTTGATTTTCAAACGCTTGTGGGTTCAGTCGGTAAATTGCCAACAAGGTTTGTTGGACGGAAACAGAGTTATCTGGGCGCAGTTTGGAGGCAATAGACCACAACGTTTCATTGCCACGCGTTGGGCCGTAGAAACGAGAGGGCTCTGCGCTATTCGATTGAGCTCTTTGAAGAGGTTCTGAAAAAGTAGGCGCTGATTGTATCTGACCATTAGGCCCTACAACTCGAATGGAATCTGCACGAACAACGGAAATCTGAGTCGCAATGATAACGGCAAAAGGTATTACCCACTGCTTGAAAATTTGAAACATAAAAGGCTCAGCTAGGTGCTTAAATTCGGATAATATGATGATCCATTAAATATATCGGATAAATGAAGTAAAACTATAGAGATGAAAACAAAAAATGTGTTGCAGCGACAATATTCGCAGCAATTTCACACAATTTGACTAACAATATTTTTAATCGATTAAAAAAGCCCCACTAAAGAGTGAGGCTTGTTTATCAAAGCGGTAAGGCTTAGAAGTAATCGCGAATCAGAACTTCAGCGATTTGTACTGCGTTTGTCGCCGCGCCCTTACGAACGTTATCCGCAACTACCCACATGTTGATACCGCTGTGATGGCTGATGTCGTTACGAATACGACCTACCATTACGTGGTCTTTACCACCAGCATCACGTACTTGTGTTGGGAATTCCATACCGTGGAAAACTTCAACACCTTCTGTGTTCTCTAGCAGTTGAACCACTTGCTCAGCACCGATTGGAGAGCGAGTCTCAACGTGCAGTGATTCTGCGTGGCCATAGAACACCGGTACACGAACACATGTTGGGTTCACAGTGATTGAAGAGTCGTTAAAGATTTTTTGTGTTTCCCAAACCATCTTCATCTCTTCGCGCGTGTAGCCGTTTTCCGTAAACTCATCAATTTGAGGGATACAGTTGAACGCGATCTGCTGTGGGAATGCTGAGTTTTCAGCTGGCATGCCGTTAAGAAGCTTAGCGGTTTGACCAGCAAGCTCATCGATACCCGTTTTACCTGCACCAGAAACCGATTGGTAAGTAGATACGTTGATACGCTCTAGACCTACTTCATCGTGAATTGGCTTAAGCGCAACCAGCATTTGAATCGTTGAACAGTTTGGGTTCGCAATGATGTTGCGGTTGCGAAACTCAGCAATTGCTTCAGGGTTCACTTCAGGCACAACCAGTGGAACATCGTATTCGTAGCGGAACTTAGATGTGTTATCGATAACGACAACACCTTCATCCGCAGCAACTGGAGCCCATTGTTCAGAAAGGTCGCCACCAGCAGAGAAAAATGCGATATGAACTTGAGACCAATCGAAGTCTGCAACGTTCTGCACTTGTATCGTCTTACCATTAAAGCGGTAAGTTTTACCTTCACTACGTTCACTTGCTAGTAAGTGCAGTTCACCGATAGGGAATTTACGCTCTTTAAGTACTTCAAGAATGGTTTCACCAACCGCACCAGTCGCACCTAAAATAGCAATATTAAATTCTTGGCTCATTGTTTCTCTCTTTTTATAAAGTTGGCTTTACCATAAAACCGAGTTTAGCTAACGGCGCTAGATTACAAGAATCATCACCTGTTAACTCGACTGCACTGTACTCTCTGCGGTCCCAATATTCTTTACGCATCTTGTCAAAAGAACCTGGCGTAGCGATATTGCGACGGAATAAGGCATCGTCTTTGCGCACATCATAGATCAACTGAGTCAAATTGTGCAGTGTTGCTTCGTCCCAAGCTCTATCTAATTTCATTTGAGGTACAGGCGCTGTCGGCAATAGATCGCTCGCGTAAGCGCGTTGTTCACTACCCAAGAACTCACAATAGCTGTTAAAGATCATCGTAGTACCACGTGCTTTGCCCTCTAGACCGTAGCCCGCTACGTGAGGTGTTGCGAAAGCAAGTAAAGGGAGCAGTTCCATATCTACTTCAGGTTCAAACTCAAATACATCAAGGACAGCCGTGAAGCCATCAGCTTTTTGCAGACGAGCTTTGAGTGCTTGGTTATCAACTACAGGGCCGCGAGCGGCATTAATTAGAATCTGATCAGCTCGTAAGTTATTCAGCACTTGCTCGTTGATCAAATGATGGGTTGGGAACTCACCCTTTCTCGTGATAGGGGTATGCAGGGTGATCACATCTGATTGCTCAAGCAGAGTTTCTAATTCAGTAAACTCACGAGTGTCGCCCTCTTGCTGTTTTAGAGGGTCGTTCAGTAGCACCTTAATACCAATACCTTCTAGGCATTTTGCTAAGTAGCTACCCACTTGACCACAGCCAATAATACCGACTGTTTTTTCAAACACAGAGAAGCCTTGTTGCTGCGCAAGAACCATCATCGCACTGAACGCATATTCAGCCACACCCACCTTGTTACAGCCCGGTGCCGCTGTAAAGAAAATGCCACGCTCTTTCATCAATTCTTGGTCGACGTGATCCATGCCCGCTGTTGCAGTGCCGACAAACTTCAGTTTATTGGCTTTGCTGATTAATTCTTCGTTCACCTTAGTGACAGAGCGAATCATCAGTGCGTCTACGTCAACCAGATCGTCCGCAGTTAATGTGCGACCAGACTTCATTGTCACTTCACCCAGCTGGCTAAAAAGCGCTTCTGCATAAGGCATGTTTTCGTCGATTAAGATTTTCATTTGGCGAATACTTTTGTTGGGGTCTATCGACCTAAATGTGAATTGAAATGATTGTGCAAAATTCCACACACGGTGTCGAGTAACAAATGGAATACATTATGAATAAAGGCTTGTTGAGATAAAGATAGATTCCTACTCAGCTTTTACTGCTCAAGCCTAAAACGAAAAATGCCCGATTGAATTAACAATCGGGCAAACATCCAGAACAAAAGGATCCTATCTCGCTCTCCAGGAGACAGAGTCTGCGTCTGTTCGACCAGTACTGACCAAAGCCACTACTGATCAAGCTCTGGAAACCTTTCCATTTCTAAACCTATGTATAGAAAGCTTTGTTCTGTGGGTCATGATTAATGGGTTACCCGTGCATGTTGAAACTGCACTCGCGTCATCCGTTAACAATTAACCTTTGTCTATCTAGCTCAAGCCTAATTAAGCTTGGAATTTTTTGATTACTAGCGTTGCGTTCGTACCGCCGAAACCAAAGCTGTTAGACATAACTGTTGTTAGCTCTTGTTCGCGAGCTTCAGTTACGATGTCTAGGCCAGCAGCTGCTTCATCTAAGTTAGAAACGTTAATGCTTGGAGCGATGAAGCCGTTGTCTAGCATTAGCGTTGAGTAAATCGCTTCGTGTACGCCAGCTGCACCTAGAGCGTGACCTGTCATCGCTTTAGTTGCTGAGATTGCTGGGCTGTTGCCACCAAATACTTCTTGGATAGCACCTAGCTCTTTCACGTCACCAACTGGAGTTGAAGTACCGTGAGTGTTCACGTAGTCAACGCCATCAACGTTTTGCATTGCCATCTTCATACAACGAACCGCGCCTTCACCAGAAGGAGCAACCATATCGTAGCCATCTGAAGTTGCGCCGTAGCCTACGATCTCACCGTAGATTTTCGCGCCACGAGCTTTAGCGTGCTCAAGTTCTTCGATAACTAGCATGCCGCCACCACCAGAGATAACGAAACCATCACGGTCTGCATCGTAAGTACGAGAAGCTAGCTCAGGAGTATCGTTGTACTTAGTAGAAAGTGCGCCCATTGCGTCGAACATCATAGTCAGAGACCAATCTAGCTCTTCACCACCACCAGCGAATACTACGTCTTGCTTACCTAATTGGATAAGCTCCATTGCGTGACCAATACAGTGTGCAGATGTTGCACATGCAGAACTCATAGAGTAGTTCACACCACGGATTTTGAAAGGAGTTGCTAGACAAGCAGAAACCGTTGAAGCCATTGTACGTGGAACCATGTATGGACCAACACGCTTAACGCCTTTCTCACGGATGATGTCTACTGCGTTTACTTGGTTAAGAGAAGAAGCACCACCTGAACCCGCAACGATACCCGTGCGGTCATTAGACACTTGCTCTTCTGTTAGGCCAGCGTCTGCAATTGCTTGCTCCATTGAAAGATAAGCGAATGCCGCTGCATCACCCATAAAGCGCATCTTTTTGCGATCAATATGGTCAGCAGGGTTCATTTTAAGGTTACCCCAAACTTGAGAGCGTAAGCCATTTTCCTTGAACTGCTCTGAAGCGGTAATACCAGATTTACCCTCTTTCAGTGATGCTAAAACTTCTTCGACGTTGTTACCGATACTTGAAACAATACCCATACCGGTGATTACGACTCGTTTCATGTGACATTCCTATAATTCTAAATTCAGCTAGATGATAACTAAGAAGCCTAACAAAAGTGGTCAGCTTTCCTAGAAATTCGTACAATCCCTACCAACTTATCGCTTCAAATCACAAAATGATAGATTTTATGACTTCAATTACTAATGCTGAGCTGGAATGGAATGAGTCTGGCACGCCAGTTTCAGACCAATTTGACGATGTTTACTTCTCCAACGTGAATGGTTTGGAAGAGACTCGTTACGTTTTTTTAAAGCAAAACCACCTTCCAGAGCGTTGGCTTGAACATGATCAGCGCCGTTTTGTGATCGCTGAAACTGGCTTTGGTACAGGCCTCAACTTTCTTGCGGTTTGGCAATGGTTCGATGCTTTCCTTAAAGATAACCCTCAAGCTATTACCAAAGAGTTACATTTCATCAGTTTTGAGAAATATCCTTTAAACAAAGAGGATCTCATCAAAGCGCACCAAGCGTGGCCAGAATTAGCCGAGTATGCGACGCAACTCCAAGAACACTACCCTATCGCCCTGCCTGAATGTCACCGCATTGTATTGGGCGATGGTGCAATCACATTGGATTTATGGTTCGGCGACATCAAAGACTGTATGCCAAGCGTGCCTACACCAAAGCAAGGTTTGGTAGATGCATGGTTCCTAGATGGATTCGCCCCAAGCAAAAACCCAGAGATGTGGAACCAAAACCTATTCAATGGTATGGCAAAACTGGCCAAGCAAGATTGTAGCTGTGCGACTTTTACCGCAGCTGGTTTCGTGCGTCGTGGTTTGATTGAAGCTGGCTTTGAAATGAAGAAGGTCAAAGGCTTTGGTATTAAGCGTGAAATGATTGCAGGCCGACTTGGTGAAAAACGTGCTCATACTAATATCAAGCCTTGGTATGGCTTATCAGAGCACAGTAACTCAGAAGACATCGCGATCATCGGTGGTGGTGTTGCCAGTGCTGCGTTGGCTAAAACACTGAGCCGCCGCGGTAAGAACATCACGCTTTACTGTGAACATCAGCAAGCTGCGGGTAACGCCTCTGGCAATAACCAAGGTGCAATTTACCCGCTATTGAGTGAGGCGACCTCAAACGTTTCGCGTATATTCGGCCCTGGATTGTTGTTTGCGCGTCAGTTCATCAATCAAGCCGCAACATCGATTGAATTCGATCATAACTGGTGTGGTGTGAACATTTTGATGTGGGATGAAGGTTCCACTAAGAAGCTCAATCGCATGTTGGAAGGCAATTTCCACACCGATTTGATTCAGCGTTTATCGGCAGAGCAAGCAAACGAAAAGATCGGTTTACCCGTTGATAAAGAGAGCGTCTACTTTCCTCTAGGTGGATGGTTAAGCCCACTTCAGCTTACTCAAGGCCTTATTGGTCAATTGGAACAAACCAATAAAGTAAGTACACACTATCAACATCAAGTGACTCAGCTAGAGTGGCTCGAAGCTGAACAACAATGGCAACTCACTATTGAGACACCACAAGGTAAGATTCAAACTAAACATGACCAAGTGGTTGTTGCGAACGGCCACAAGTTCACTCAGTTTGAGCAGACTCAACCTGTACCTCTGACTCCAGTTAAAGGTCAAGTGAGCCACATTCCAACCACGGAAAACCTCAGCAAACTTAAAACCGTGTTGTGCTTTGATGGTTACTTAACACCACAAAACCCAAACAATGGACACCATTGCATTGGCGCGAACTACGACAAAACCAACATAGACCAAGAATTTGATGCTGAAGTTCAACAGCACAATGGCGAGCGCCTTCATGGCTCACTGCCAGATCAAGCGTGGACAAAAGAAGTCGATACCAGTGGCAACCTAGCGCGCCAAGGTATCCGTAGTGTAAGCCGCGATCATCTTCCGTTTGTCGGTAACGTTGGTAACTTTGAAGCCATTAAAGAGCAGTACCAAAATCTGCATAACTTTAACCCACAGCGTGACTCGGTTGACGATGTTGAAACCGTCACTAGCTTCCCTAACCTATTCTGCTTTATCGGTTTAGGCTCGCGAGGGTTAAGCTCTGCTCCCCTACTCGCAGAAGTTTTAGCATCACAAATTTGTGGCGATCCACTGCCTCTTCCTGCTGATGTACTGGAAGCCCTTCATCCAAGCAGAATGTGGGTACGCAGACTACGTAAGGGTAAGGCATTAACAGCGGGATGGGTCGCAGATAAACAAGCGAAAGCCAATCAATAGCTGACGGACTACTCGTTCGTTAATTCAGAGTATTCGTAATGAAAAAGCCCGAGTGACACTACGTCTCTCGGGCTTTTTGTATCTGATAACTTAAACTTTCAAACGACTTTACTGGGTTTAAGCACTAATAAGAGTTAAAGCTTAGCGACGGCTTCTTTAATCTGCTGTGCGATCTCTTCGTTGCTGATAGCGCCAGATTCAAAGTCGAAGTTATCGTAGAAGCTTGGTACTGAAACCGATGCTTTTACGTTACCGCCAAAGTACGGTGCAGAACCTGTTGCCGCGCCAAGTACTGTTTGTGCACCACCAGGACCAGGAGACGTCGCTAGGTATACCGCAGGCTTCTCACCAAATACTGAACGCTCAATACGTGTCGCCCAGTCAAACAGGTTTTTGTACGCTGCTGGATAGTGGCCATTGTGCTCTGCGAAAGAGATAACAAATGCGTCCGCTTCTGCTAAGTCACGCAAAAATGCTTGAGCACCTTCAGCTTGGCCAATCTCTTTTTCAGTATCTTCACTGAACATAGGAACGTTGTAATCATTGATGTCGAGAACTTTTACGTCAGCATCTTCAATCAAGTTAGCTGCGTAAGTTGCTAGTGTTTTGTTGATAGAGGTAGAGCTTGTGCTTGCGCCGAATGCGATAACTTTCATGATGTAACCCTTTCTGTAATCTCGTTAAGTAAGATTAGAATAACGTAGTCAGAAAATGGAACCATCACAAGGATTGAACAGACTCATTCAAAAATTTTGAATGAGTCTCAAACTTCACTGCTCAGCAAAATGGAAAGGAAGGGACTGAGCAGATAATGATAAATAACCCGCGATTAAGCTTGGTTTTGCAGCTCAACCCAAAGGTCATTAACAATAGTGCGATCGGCTGGTGTGAGTTCAGAGCGAGCATCATCTAGGCTTTTCTCAATGCGCGCTTTCACTTCTGCTAAATCTTCAATGCCTTCTTCTTCACACGAAGCCACCGAAAGAGAAATATGACCACGTAAGTAACCACCCGCAAACAGTTCGTCGTCTGATGCGTTTTCAATGCGAGCATCAATTACTTCAAGTAGTTTTTCTTCAAATTCGATAATCATAATATTCTCTTATTTCACAATAAACTGGCTAGCACACAGAGGTTCTACGTCGTAGAAGTCGCGCAACGCTTCGGAAAGCATTTTGACTCTTGGTGGAAGACCAACTTCTAAGATACCCATCACTTCTTTGTGTACTTTATGCATAAAGGCCAAACGATCTGGCTCAAAATCGCCGTGTAGATTGTCACAGCTAACATTAAAAGGAAAGCCTGCACTGGTTGCAATGATCCATTCATACGCTTGCGGGCGGATTTCTACCTTTTCAAACTCAGCTTGAACTGCTTCTGTTCGGCCATCTGGCTCATACCAATAACCAAAATCTTCCAATAGACGGCGCTCAGGGCCAGCTACACACCAGTGCGCGATCTCGTGCAGTGCTGAAGCATAAAACCCGCGAGCAAACACGATACGATGGTGAGGAACCTGCTCATCGGCTGGTAGATAAATAGGCTCATCTTCACCCAATTCGAGTTTAGTATTGAAGCTCTCGAAAAAGGTTTGGTTGAAGATATTGATGATGTCTGGGTATTGGTGCGTCATAGAATCAAATTAAAGTAAAAAGAACAGGCGCATTTTGCGTTTTTTTACGCGCTCGGTAAAGCCCTATTAGGGGTAATGACATTAGCAATATCGTTGTCCTATAGGTGGACAATCGATTGCAGCATCCAGATTACACCACTTTTAGGTGAATGATTAGTTTAGCTAATCTGAAATGCTTATTCACGGTACAAATATTCATTCGTCAATCGCCAGTTTTACTACTACACTCGCGCTTCATTTTTATATCTCCAAGGCCTATAAGACTCCAATTTATAGACCTAAATAATAGAGCTACAGCAATGCTACTAAGTGTTTTGTATATCATTGGCATCACGGCAGAAGCCATGACCGGTGCTCTCAGTGCTGGTAAACAAAAAATGGATTGGTTTGGTGTAATGTTGGTTGCCAGCGCAACGGCGATTGGCGGTGGTACAGTGCGAGACATCTTGCTTGGTCACTACCCGTTAGGTTGGGTTGATAACCCTGAATTTCTTGCGATTACTTGTGTGGCAGGCGTTGTCACAACAGGCCTAGCTAAGTGGGTTATTAAACTTAAAGGTTTGTTCATTCGTTTAGATGCACTGGGCCTGATTGTATTCAGTATCATTGGTACTAAAGTGGCGATGAACATGGGCCTTCATCCAATGATCTGCATGGTATCAGCACTGGTTACTGGCGTATTTGGTGGTTTGCTGCGTGATCTTATCTGTCGCCAAACACCTCTGGTGCTGCATGAAGAGCTTTACGCCTCTATCGCACTAATTGCTTCAGGCTTATACCTAGGCTTACTCGAGTTTGGTATTAACGATGTCACTGCAACGATTGTAACGCTTGTGGTCGGCTACTTGCTGCGCATGGCAGCGGTGAGATTCAAGTGGCGCTTGCCTTCGTTCCAGCTTGATCCTGAAAGCTCTGTGCATTAATAGCAAATACCACTAAAAACAAAAAGGGTTGCTCCAATAGGAAGCAACCCTTTTTTCATTCACTCAATCGTTAGATTTGAGGAGTATTCGTCGTTACGCCATGGTTCTGACCACGATGGCGTAATAGATGATCGAGTAGAACAATCGCTAGCATCGCTTCTGCAATTGGCACCGCACGAATACCAACACATGGATCGTGACGACCTTTAGTGATTAGCTGCGTCGCTTCACCATCTTTAGTGATAGTGTCACCCGGTATCGTAATGCTTGATGTAGGCTTAAGCGCAATGCTTGCCACAATATCTTGGCCAGTAGAGATACCACCTAAAATACCGCCAGCATGGTTGCTAGTGAAGCCTTCTGGCGTTAATGGATCACGGTGTTCACTGCCGCGTTGATTAACCACATCAAAGCCATCACCAATCTCAACACCTTTCACAGCGTTAATGCTCATTAGCGCGTGCGCGATATCAGCATCAAGACGATCAAAGATCGGCTCACCAAGGCCTACTGGCACTTTAGTCGCGACCACTTGAATCTTTGCACCGATCGAGTTGCCTTCTTTTAGTAGGTCACGAATCAGTTGGTCAAATTCAGGTACTTTGTCTGCATCAGGGCAGAAGAAAGCGTTGTTTTCAATCTCGTTCCAATCCACTTTATCAATTGAGATATCACCCATTTGAGAAAGGTAAGCTTGGATTTCAACACCAAATTCTTGCTTTAGGTATTTCTTTGCAATCGCACCAGCAGCAACACGCATTGCTGTTTCACGAGCTGAAGAGCGACCACCACCACGGTAATCACGCACACCGTACTTTTGATGGTACGTGTAATCAGCATGGCCTGGGCGGAATTTGTCTTTAATTTCGGAATAGTCTTTAGAGCGTTGGTCTGTATTTTCAATCAATAGACCAATAGAAGTACCCGTAGTTTGGCCTTCAAATACACCTGATAAAATCTTTACTTCATCCGCTTCACGGCGAGCCGTTGTATAGCGAGAAGTACCAGGGCGGCGACGGTCCAAATCTTTTTGAAGGTCTGCTTCGGTAATTTCTAATCCTGGTGGGCACCCATCTACGATACATCCTAGTGCGATACCGTGACTTTCTCCGAACGTGGTCACGCGGAAATGTTGTCCGATACTGTTTCCTGCCATTACTTCCTCTAAATCAGCCATCAGCAGAAGGTTTGATTCCTAAACCCACTGGTGAACAGCTTTACTTGTCTATTCTTCGTGAATTCATAGTGGCTTTATTACTAAATGATGTAAACCCCAAAAAAGGAACAATTTTAACTTTCTATTACATGAGCCGAACGAAATGAATAAGAGAAGGAAATAACTAGTGGTTCAAAGACGTTGTTTTTATGATGGTCAGATGAGTAAAAGGAAAGCGCTTAGCCTTTTGCTTTCTTCACACTGATCATTTCCTACTCTAGCCTCAGGTCAGTTAACAAAGGTTAATGAACTCGGTAGAAATAACCTCTATGTTGTAGCCCAAAATAATAAGGAGAAAAGTGATGATTGAGTGGAAAGTGAAAAAATTTGCGGAGTTAACGGTTAATGAACTCTATGATTTCTTGCGGGAAAGAGTCGACATTTTTATCGTAGACATGAATACACCCTACAGCGATTTAGATGGCAAAGATAACCACCCCGAGACCTATCACGTCATGGGCTATGATAACGAGCGTCTCGTGGCTTACAGTCGTATTATGGCTCCCAAACTTGGATACCCTTGTGATGTGCTCCCATTGATCAACGCGGATGCCGATGATGTATGTATCGGTCGTGTCATCGTCGCAAAAGAGTACAGAGGTAAGCAGGTAGGTAACCAACTCATGCAAGTAAGCTTCGATACGACTCGAAAAATTTACCCGGAAAGCGCTATTTTCATTTCAGCGCAAGCACACCTGAAAGACTACTATGGTAAATTCGGTTTCGATGTGGTGACGGACAGTTATTTAGAAGATGGATGTACTATGTTGGGCCTTAGATATATTCCAGAGGTCGTGATGGTTTAACAAAAGCAGAAAGTTTAACTCACCCTAAAATGCAAAAAAACCCGACAACTCAGAGAGCTATCGGGTTTCTTTTAATAATGGCACGCCCTGTAGGATTCGAACCGTTATATTAGGTTAAATAAAATCAAAAAAACAAGATTAAAATTTTAAATCTTATTTATCAATAACTTAAAAAACCATTCAACAAAAGAACACCAATACACCAATGGTGCAATGAGAGTTTGAGTTTCTAACTATAGCTAGTACATCCTGCTTACTGAATAAATATGCAATTATTAATTTGTGAAGAACTTTACGTATTATTGATTGGATATTTATAACTGATAGTCTACACTAATGTTGTGGATGACAAACATCGGTTGCTGGCGGCACCGGCCTCTGTCTTAAAAAAACAACCTGATTAAATGATTTAGTATACGAATCCTATCGTAGGAACTGTGATAAACCAAGCCAGCATTTCACTGTAACCTGCGTAATAGATGGAGCGTAATACAATGAATCTACAAAGAAAAAAAACCTACCAGACAATGTTGGGCACTCTAGACCAATATCTGCGTCGTCTAGGCAAGACCACATCGTTCGATATTCGTAAAGAAGTATTGTGTTTTTCGTTATTCGCGAAAACACCAAATGAAGTTCTTCGGTCATTAGCTAGACACGAAATCGTTGCTATCGACTGGAATGCTGATAATGGAAACCATTTATCAATCTGGGGCCGCATTGAATCGAGCCGAGAAGAGCTAGGGTTAGATAGGAGTCAGGCAATCGAACTCTACGGTGAAATTATTGGAAACTCATTCCATGAGTTAGAGCCAGCTATCGCAACCGCTCAATTCCAATTATTTTTAGGACTTTCTGTACCATCTCTAGATTGTGATGAATCAAAGCAGAAACACATAGATGGTTATTTACTCTCCGTGGATCCCTACAATACCTCCCAATCTACACCCGTAATACCAGTATTTGATGACCTGCACTATACCCCATCCTCATCTCGACATAGATATATCACATTTGATAAAAACTCATTTCGTATTGTCCGCCGCGCTTACAACATAGCAATTTTAAAGGCTGAGAAAAATGCCATACTAACCAACTGGGAGGTTTCAAGGATCGGAGATAAACTGAAATCCCTACGAAACCGATACGTCGCTACATTGTTGTTACAGCCAACTCCACATCGTGTTCGCTACCTACAAGACTATCTAGTGAGTGCGATGCAGTATGATGTTAATAAATATGATGAAACTGATAGAGAGGAAAATATTGATCTATCCGTTAGCCCTTTGTGGCATAGAGCGTTAACGTATATGGGCATAGTCATAGTGCAAGATTATGTGGTGTACGACCTAATAAAAGCCACGAACTCTTCTCGTATGCACTATAGTCAATTCAAGGAACTCGATATATTTAACGACTTATTGTCTAGCCATATAAATGAGTTAGGGCAACAAATAACCTATAATGTTACCTCTAATAATTTGGGGACTATCTCTAAGAATTACGATGACGTCGCGGAATCGAATGCAATCCTAAACCTACCCGATGCAATAAAGCTGGCATATCTCAGAGCATATAAAGAAATGACCAAAACATTAGAGGGAGAGATAACACTACTAACCATTAGGGACAAAGACCATCCTATAAATGCTCTAATAGCTACAGTCACAGATAAAAAACTGGAGGCTACTCATGACTCCTAGGTTTCAAATTATCTCAGACCTGCACGCAGAATTCTCCGATGTGTCTATCAGCAGTTTGATAAATGGTTCTGCTGACCTTGTCATATTAGGCGGTGACATCTCATCTATGAACGACAGTATCGACCAAGCTCATTCTGCCGCAAGAGCATTCCCAGAAATAGAGTTTATTCTAACTTTGGGAAACCACGAGTTATATCAAGCGAACTGTGATTACACTGACTTTATCAGCGCTCTACCAGAATACAACCTGCTCAGTAAAAATCTACACGTACTGGAAAACTCATCTATATGGTTGGAACAGTATGACCTAGAGATCTATGGCGGCATTGGTTGGAGCAATCTACGCAACGTGAGTACACTAGATGCACGAGTATTGGAAACGCAGATAAATGACTATAGTTACATTACTGTAAACAATATGCCGCTCACGGTACCTATAATGCGAGAACTAAATCAGGTGTTTAGAGCCTCATGCCTAGCTTGTATCAATGCGTCTATGGCGAAATACAAAGTTATCGTTTCGCATTTTCCACAATCCCTCCAATTACGTCATTCTGGATATCCAAGTGGGAAACTAGCATCCTATTTTTGCTCTGACGATGATGAACTTGTAGCTGAATTAGGTTCACTTGGTGTTATGGCTATGATTAGTGGGCATACACATGAATCATACGACATCGCTATACGAGGGGTTCGGCAGGTATCCAACCAAATAGGCTACCCATTTGAGAGGACTAATAGGTTAAGTAACGTCAAGCAACTCTACACACTACTAGAGTAGTCAAACTGTACCTGATGGATAAATGTCGAATATAGAAATTTATCCATCAGTTCAAAGGTAACTCCATATCCATCCAAACGGTATAAACTAACCAAGCATAAGTAAATATAAAATACCTAGATACCTGCTACTAAAGACATCTAGCTCTGAAGCTAAAGCTACTAGGGGCATCGGGTATCACCAATTGTTCAAAATCCGAACATAGTATTGAGATATCAATGAAAATTTTATATGTAGATATACGCTCTATCCTTTATTCAAATAAATACCTAAATAGTGTTGAAGGTCTATTCGAGCAGTATAAACTGAACGTAATCAAAGGTGCTGACTATCTATTAGAGTATGTTGAACCTGATAGAGAAGGGGCAAAAAAAATAGCGAGAGCAGCAAATGAAGCTGGTTTGTTCATTTACCCAACAGGCACTAGATATACTAGGGAATTGCTAATTAAGCATAACGTTTTTTCTGATAAACAATTAGCGCCTGTAGTACAAATATTGATGCGTCCAAAGGATAATGACGCATTACGGTTATTGATTGCTCACGCTAATTCTTTAAATGCAGAGTGGTATGTTTGTGGTGATCTTTGTTCTGATGAGAGAGCCCAATACTTCCCCGGAAGATACCTTGTATCCAGTTTTGAGGAAGGTGTTAGCGATGAATTAATTTCAAAAATCACCTCGATCGATTAATGCTAGGCTACGTTCATCATGATTAAAATCGGTTTTGAATAGAAGACAACCAACTCAGGCTTAGCATGGAAATAGGTTAAATTTTTCCTATTTTTTTAACCTATCGCTCTAAATAGGTTAATTGAGACAACCATTTTAGAGTCATGGGTAAATGTGTAAGCCATTAGCTAACAAGTCTTTGCCACATTTCTCGTTTTGACTGATTCAGCACACTTCCACTGAATCGCAGTATAGGGAAGAAAAATATTGGTTCAGGTGCTCTTTGTTACCTAAGTTCACATGTAACATATGAGATTTTATTAGCGATACGGGGTCTTTGCATGAGAATGCTCCTAGAAATGCGTTACCGCCGCACAGGACAATTTATTTACACGAAAGATGAAATCTGCTCGATTTTCCAGACTGACAATGTTGAACAGATTTTGGCTCGAAGTCCTTATCTTGTGAATATTCAGTTTGAGTTGATTGTGTTTTTAGGCTCCCAAAAACCGTCAGGAGCCGTTGAACAGGTCGCTTTATCACTCCGCAAAGACCAACAGTGTTACATATCATTCGAAGACGCTCTGTCACGTTGGCATGTAATCTCGCAGATACCCATGATGTTAATCCTTGCAACAACAGGAGAGTCTGGTCTGTACTCAACACCATTTGGTCGTATTGAGTTTGTGCATGTTGAGCATACCAATAAAGAAATTTTAGAAAACACTGTCGAGTTTAACTATTCGCTTAGGCTTGCTAAAAAGCGCAGGGCTTTTGAAGACTTAAAGTGTATCGATCGCAGCATGAATTTAATCGACTATGCCGAGCTTTACACTGAAGACTGAGTAACGCACTTCTGCCCCAAAGTGCGTTAGGACGGGATTGAAGTTGATTTAAAGTTCTATACTTTGATTTTTCTTCATGCCCATAACTCTAACAGAATGTCCAAGTTTACTAATTCACGATAGTTTGTGAACAATCGTGAATTAGCATTCTCTTTAGTGGGATAGATAGAAAGTTGAAGTCCTACTCATCGGAGTCACATCTGTCTGCAAAGTTTTTCCAAAATTCAGATATTGAATGGTCATTTTGTGTTAGAGCTTTTGAAATACAGTCGGAGTAATTTTGTGTAGTAGCAAATAGTGCTTGTCGAACTAACTTCATGTATCCGTGTTGTTTTTCCTGCTCATAGTGGTCAAGAAAAAGAGGTACAGGCAACAAATTAATTAAGTTGTCAGTAGTCGTATCTGTAACTGATTCACTATTGGTTAACATTGCAAGTAAACCTATGAGTAGCCTCTCAACAACTTCTGTTTTATCAGTAACAAGCTGTCCAATAACCATTTTTTTCAAACAAGAAATGATTAAACGTAATAAATTGCTTTTCCCCCACTCACTATCAATGTGAGATTGGGTAAATTTGACCAGTATGGTTAATTCTTCGTCTCTACTATTCAGTATTAATTCATCCATGGTATCGAATGACATTGAACTGATGTTTGAGTGGCAATTTAACCAAAGTAAGTTGTTGATAATTTCTCGGTCTTTATTTGAAACAATAACCTCTTGAAAATCTTCAGGAATCAATGCTTGTATGTTAGCCGCAAAGAGCTTTAGGATGTTTCTTGTTCCTGCATCGATGCAAAAGCAGCCTATTCCAAGCTGTTCTGCCAATGCAACGCCTAACAGAAGGCTTTCGGTGCATAGACCTCTGAGTTTAAGCTTTAAATTAAGAGGCACATTCAAGTTACTGTCACTATGCACTTCTGTTCTTTGAAGAATATTTGATAAGTTTTCAATGATGTTTGGCGTTAAGAGAGTGTTTTTTTGCTCACCTTCTTTTTCAAAATACACTGTATCATGTGACTCATGGTAAAATGGCCATTGATCTTTGTAAAAGTCACAATATCTTGATAATGATTCATACACGGCCTTTGTCATATGCCATGTATAATCCTTGAAAGCTTGATAGCCTATATATGCTAAATATATAGCACTGATTTCATCGATGACGAAATCTCTACAGCCAACTTTAGAGTGCTCCTCATTAATCGGAGTTATATGGATTGTTACATCTTCGCAAAGTATAGCTAACATAGCTTTCTCAACATTACCTTGACCATTTAAGTATTTGTATTTTAGGTCTATAGGTATCGGTTGCTTCATTTGCGGAGCTAATTTATCCCTTTGCTTTCTGAAGGTAGAGGTTAGTTTATTTAGTTCTTCCAGTATATCTTCACCTGTAGCGTTCTCTGGAAATCTTAACATGTGAAATACTTCGCTTTCATCTTCATCCATGATGTGTTGCGCGATGTGGTAGGCAGCTATCACGGGGAATAATTTATCAACTAAAGTACAAAGTTTTACAGGCAATAGCATTGCATCCCCTAGTTGGGACTGACTTAGTTTAGTTGCTATTTCTCCACTAGCATCAATTAGATATTGAGGATTGTTTTTTACAAAGCGAGTGGGAACCGCTATTTTAATGTGCGATTTATAGCTTTCTTTGTAATGGTATGCATTGGTATATTTTCCAGAGTTAAATGACCAATTTTGTTCATGGAAGTTTTGGTTAGCATGCATTATTAACTTGAAGTAATACTTTGCATTTGAATACGGGTCATCTAAGAACCAATCAAGAGCTTTTTCGGCAATATCTCCAATGCGATGTGAATAATAAAACATTAGTCGCCATGAATACTCCCCAAAGAACTCATCAAAAATATTGGAGGGTAATTCACTTGTTAGTTCATGAGCTTTGCTTGGGTTTTCTTGATAAACGGTTTCTAAGTATTGCCCCCATAAATAGACGAGGTTCCTCTTTTCATATGTTTCTAGAGTACGCTCCTCATAGCGTTCTATATTTTTTCGAAGTAAGGACGCTGCCAGTTCATAGTCTTTTTTTTCGTTAGCAAGCAAAGAGTGGAGTGTAGTTATTCCTTCCTGTTGTTTTTCCTCATCACTCAAATGAGACAAACGTTGAACAACCGTATTGTACTGTCTGGCTTGATGTGAAAAGTTTAGATATGAAAAATAAGCTTCTGAGAGCCACGGGAAATGATCGCTAAAACCTATTTGATAAAGCTTTACTGCTATTTCTACATGTCCGTTGTGCGCAAAGTGAAATGCAACGCTGTCGATAAAGGAGATACTTAAATCTGCGTCCTTGAAGTAGTTGTCTATGCTGTCATCAATTTGACTATGGGGAAATTCATGCTCTGATAAAATTGGACAGCTTATAGCAGCCAAAGCTAGTAGGTTAGCTTTGGCTCCCATAGAGTCTTGCTCGGATAACCTATCGAGAGTTCCTATTATTAGTTCGGTATCCTCACTTTTGCAGAGCAATCCGACAACAGGTAAGTTACAAAAGTTCTTATCTATTTGATTTATTAGTGTTAGCGAAAGCTCTTCTGGTGACAGCGAATTTATGTTTTCAAACTCCTTCAGAGGAGTCTTAGTCAGCACAGACTTCAATACTTCATTATTGAAATAGGCTTTTTTTTCTATATCGATTTGGTTATTTTCCAGACAAGCTCTCGTTACCGCACAGGTATACTGCGTGTAATGAAATAGCTGGCTAAGGATGCTAATTAGTTTAAAGTCAGTTGCTTTACTGCTGTCAATCAGTTCTATGAGAGAGTCTCGTAAGTTATCAAACGTAGACTTATCTTCAGATGATAGACAGAAATAATCGTTATTAAGAAAGTCATTAGCATTGACGCACTCTAGGATGATTCTTTCTCGTTTGAAATCAGCTAGAGGTTTTAACCCTCGTAAAAGTTCGAGGATGCCTTTGCTTTCGGCTACCATTGAATATTCGAGCGTTTTTTCAAACAAAGCTCCAAGAATGAACTCAGGTAACTCAGATTGTCGGTCTACAAGGTTGCTTAAATAGTCCTTGCTAGCAAGCCTTTGCAAATAGATATATTGAGGTATTGTTTGTTCGGGAATTCTCTCAAAGTATCCTTTAGCAGCTTCTTTACCATTTCGAATCTCGATTAGTTTAAGAGTTGCAGCATTTGCAAGCTCTTGTGCAAATGTGGAGTAGTTTTCGGATTGAGAGTAACCTTCGACTCGTTGCTCATCATCTTGAAGGCTTTCATCACTCATTAGAATTCGGAGGGATGCAATAGCCAGCTTTGCTTCTTCATCTAGCGTTCCTAGCATACTTAGGAGGCTAAGTTTTTGTATACCACTATGATTGTCGTTTTGCCTGAAGTCGTCTAGAGCACCATTGATCGGCGCACTTATAGCACTTAATGATACGTTATCATTGATCTGGACTTGAAGCTTATCTATAAAAACTTCAGCATCAATAACTTTGTTACCGCCAAATGCGTCACCTGTACCGTTACTGGTTATATTGTAGGTGTTCACTGATACCTCGAAGGGTGATTAGGGGTATAAAGAAAGTTCACATTCAAGTTGAGCCTTGATTGACTTGTATGCGTTAGTGTTTGGTGTTTTTAAAGGGGTGGCTTACTTGTCGTTGATGTTGATTTTGTCGCCCATAATTTTGTCGCCATTAAATGCATCACCACTGCCGTATGCATTGATATTGATTACAGTTTGAGGTTTTTCATTTAACTGGGCTATTACCTCTTGAAAGACTTTTGATGATTCAATTAGTCCAGCTAGCTCTTCAGGAGATGCTGATTTCTTGTATTCCTCTTTAGATAGCTCTTCTGCAATTACATTAGCAAACTTTTCGTCAAGATGAACCAAATTGTCTAAACCAGCTTTGATGTAGCTAGCTGTTAGCTTAATTGGAGATGATACCAAATCATATAAGGCTCCCCCGATGAGAGCACCGCTTACAAAATCCATACTTTTCACTTTTAAATCAGCCTGTTGAGGAGGTAATTATACAACCTATTTTAGCTGATCACTACATACATAGCTTTAAAGAGACTAATACGGTTAGTAACAAAGAGGCTTCTTGAAAGCACTACTCGATCCAATTCAAAGAATTAAAAATTAGACTTAGTCTAGAACGCTTTTGTCCAGAACCGTACAGCTGCACTTCATAACTCAGAAGTGCCCCTAAGCCGTTTAAAGTAGATGCTCTGCACTAAATCCGCCTAACCTGATTGACCAACATTTTCTAATGTGTGCTTAATCATATGAATCAGCGAGAAATGGCGTTAGTATGTATAAAGCCTATAACCGTATTATGTTCTTATGATTGTATTTAATTGTACCAAAGCTGCTGCTGACTTTTTTACCGTGACTCGAAGTGGTGAAAAGCTCACTTGCCTAACACCAGCACCAGATAAAACAATTGCTGAGTCGATAGAAAAAGATCTGTCTCATGTGAGTTTTAGTTATGATGATGACTTGAAGCGAACAGAAGGTTTTCAATGGCAGTGGGTGGTGCATTGCGTTTCAGTAAAGCGTAAAAAGTATTTTCTTGTTATGGACTTTGATACTCGTTATTGCTTGGCGTTTGCCGCAGGAAGAAAAGGTGACGAAATCCACTTCTTGAACCAGTTTGAAGAGCAGCTTAAAGCTAATTTTCGTTATTTTGTCGACGTAAACCAATCTTCGCAGGAACTTGCATCAGAGCTTATTGATACGTATGACCGATATACTCAGTCGGTGGCTTTTCATCAGAGAAATGACCGAAGTGTTCAGGCTCATTTAAATGAGGTAGCTTGGCATTTTGAGGGTTTATGCAGTGAAGTCGGTATGCTCTCCGATAGGATGGATTTCTTACGGTTTAGCGTTACTGCAGGCAATATCCCAAGAAAAAAGAAGGGGGATCAGTCTTACTTCTACGCCAAAGATAATTTTTACCAATTTTGGTTCGATCACTTTCATAGTGGTAGTGAAACTGCGAATAATAATGTGATTGAAATGTTGGCTCCCTCCAACAACAGTGGTTCGGGCAGCAGCTGATTCGGTGTTTAATTTAATTGGATGGAATCCGCACCTTGGTGATATTCGCTTGATCCATGCCTCATTCGTTAGGCTTTGAAGTTACATATTAGTTTCAAGCAAACAGTGATCACGGCAAACACATCTT
>NZ_JBQKUM010000077.1:0-21270 GCF_054968605.1 Pseudoalteromonas sp. G5_S1_14_S5
TAGGTTACTAACCGTTGTCATAAAAGAGCTTAGAACTCAGTTGCCCAAAACTGGAGCAATAATAGAGTCTCGCATTAAGATAGTGAAAAGGTCGCACCAAATTGGTGCGACCTTTTTTGTTATTAGTATCTTATTATCTTTATTTTATTAAAAATCAACAGTTTAACTTTTTGGCACACTACTTGGATTGTAATAAGAGAATTAACGGGATGAGTGAAGAATTTAAGGAACGAATATGAAATTAATAAATGCCATTGTTAAGCCATTCAAATTAGATGACGTACGTGAAGCGCTATCTGATGTGGGTATTGAAGGTATGACGGTCTCTGAAGTGAAGGGCTTTGGTCGTCAGAAAGGACACACTGAATTATACCGTGGTGCAGAATACCAAGTCGACTTCCTGCCAAAGGTGAAGCTAGAGATTGCTACTCAAGCTGAAAACGTTGACCGAGTTGTTGAAGCGATCAGCCAAGCGGCACACACAGGCAAAATCGGTGACGGTAAGATTTTTGTGTATGACCTAAGCCAAGCCGTGCGAATCCGTACTGGTGAAATGGATGCAGAAGCACTTTAAAGAATTACAAGGACTGGAGACTTTAATATGGAACTTACAACAACAGTAACGGAACTACGTTACGCACTAGATACTTTTTTCTTCCTCATTTCAGGTGCTTTGGTAATGTGGATGGCAGCAGGCTTCGCAATGCTAGAAGCTGGCTTAGTTCGTTCAAAGAACACCACAGAAATTTTAACTAAGAACATCTGCTTGTATGCGATTGCATGTACTGCGTTCTTAGTCGTTGGTTACAACATTATGTATGTCGATAACGGAGAAGGCGGTTGGCTACCATCATTTGGTACTCTGATTGGTACTCAAGGTGAAGGCGCAGACCACTCTTTGGAATCAGACTTCTTCTTCCAGGTAGTATTCGTTGCAACCGCAATGTCTGTGGTATCTGGTGCAGTAGCTGAGCGTATGAAGCTTTGGTCATTCCTAATCTTCTCTGTAGTACTAACAGCATTTATCTACCCAATGGAAGGCTACTGGACTTGGGGCGGTGGCTTCCTATCAGAAGCAGGCTTCAGTGATTTCGCAGGCTCAGGGATCGTACATATGGCGGGTGCAGCAGCAGCGCTAGCAGGTGTTCTACTACTTGGTGCTCGTAGAGGTAAATACGGTAAAAACGGTGAAATCTACCCAATTCCTGGTTCGAACATGCCACTTGCTACACTAGGTACATTCATCCTCTGGTTTGGTTGGTTCGGCTTCAATGGTGGTTCTCAACTGATGGTTTCAGATTTCGAGAACGCAACAGCAGTGGGTCAAATCTTCCTTAATACCAACGCAGCTGCAGCAGCGGGTGCAATCGCAGCACTACTAGTATGTAAGACAACTTGGGGTAAAGCGGACTTAACTATGATTCTTAACGGTGCGTTGGCTGGCCTAGTAGCAATCACTGCAGACCCTCTATCACCATCACCTCTGTTTGCAATGGCAATTGGTTCAGTATCTGGTGCACTAGTGGTGTTCAGTATCATTGCTCTAGACAAAGCTAAGATTGATGATCCAGTAGGTGCTATTTCAGTACACGGTGTGTGTGGTTTCTTCGGTCTAATGGCTGTGCCACTAAGCAATGCAGACGCGACATTCGGTGCACAACTATTTGGTGCAGCAGTAATCTTTGCTTGGGTATTTGGTGCAAGTCTAGCGGTATGGGCTGTACTTAAAGCGACAATCGGTATTCGTGTAAGTGAAGAGGAAGAGTTAGAAGGTATGGACATGCATGACTGTGGTGTAGGTGCTTATCCAGAATTTGTGTCGGTAAAATAATTTACAAACATTTACATTTAACCTGCTTGAAACCTGCTCAGATGAGCAGGTTTTTTTGATGTTTAACGTTGTGTTTAATCTAATGATACATATAATAATGCAACTGATAAATATTATCATTTCTATGCGAAAAGGATTGAATCATGAAAAAACTGCTAACTCTTTCAGCTCTTGCGTGCAGCACTATCGCACCAGCAGCAATGGCTGCAGAAGAAGTAAACGTATACTCTTACCGCCAGCCTTTCCTTGTTGAGCCAATGTTCGATGAGTTCACAAAAGAGACAGGTATTGAGGTAAATGTTAAGTTTGCTAAGAAAGGTTTAGCAGAGAAGCTAGCTCAAGAGGGCGAATACAGCCCTGCAGACGTGGTATTAACTGTTGATATCAGCCGTCTATCTGAGCTAACTGAAAAAGGTTTGGTTCAAGCGGTAAACAGCGACGTTTTAGAAAAGAACATCCCTGCTCAATACCAAGATGCTGACAACGAGTGGTTTGCTCTAACAACTCGTACTCGTAGCGTATACTCTTCACGTGACCGTGTTGGTCGCCTAGGTGAAGACTTCACTTACGCTGATCTAGCGAAGCCTGAATTCAAAGGTAAAATCTGTACTCGTAGTGGTAAGCACCCATACAACGTTTCTCTAGTATCTTCTATGATTGCTCATAAAGGCGAAGCAGAAACTAAAGAGTGGCTAGAGGGCGTTAAAGCAAACCTAGCTCGTAAACCTCAAGGTAACGACCGTGCACAAGTTAAAGCTATCAAAGAAGGTCTATGTGACGTCTCTCTTGGTAACAGCTACTACCTAGGTAAGATGGTTAACGATAAAGAGCAAAAAGCTTGGGCTGACGCTGTTTACATCAATTTCCCTAACCAAGAGACGACTGGTACTCACGTAAACATCTCTGGTATGGCAATGGCTAAGTACTCTCCAAACAAAGAGAACGCAGTTAAGCTAATGGAATTCCTATCTGGTAACACAGCACAAGGTATGTACGCAGAAGTAAACTACGAATACCCAGTTAAAGCTGATGTTAAACCTTCTGATCTAGTCGCTTCTTGGGGTGAATTCAAAGCAGACACAATTTCTCTAGACGAGATCGCAGATCATCATGAAGCTGCAATCAAGCTTCTAGACGAAGTTAAATTCGACCTATAATTATTAATATAGGTTTCGGCCAATATTAGATTTAACAACCTCAAGTTACCGTTTTTGGTGCTTGGGGTTGTTTCGTTTTTAGTTAAGTCACTTTTTGAAACAAAGCTCTCGTTTGATCTGGAGAGTTATTAGCACAGCTCCTTGAAGTCATTATCGTATATGGGTATAAATAACCCCCACCACTAAAAGGGCATGAGATGTATTTGCAACTGCATTTGTGTTTCATTAAGCCTCGTTGTAATTAGGCGATGAAAGAAAAGAATTATTTATGGAACACCAGTAGTGGATTGATAGCTTTACTACTGGTTTTTCCGATCTTAGCGATATTCACCACCGCTGTAGGTGAGACAAATGAGCTGTTTTCTCATTTGATGTCCACAGTGATGCCGACTTACGCTTATAACACGGTTGTTTTGGTGATCGGAACTATGTTCCTATCGCTGTTATTTGGTATCCCTTCAGCTTGGATCATGGCGATGTGTCGCCTGCCAGGTGAGAAAGTGTTGCAGTGGGCATTAGTTTTGCCACTCGCAATGCCAGCTTATATTGTCGGATATATCTTTACCGATTGGTTTGACTTCGCTGGCCCCGTGCAGATTCTGCTTCGCGACCTAACTGGCTGGGGGCCTGGGGAGTATTGGTTCCCGGATATTAGAACCTTGTCCGGCGCAATTATTGTTCTGTCGCTTGTTCTATACCCTTATGTATACCTGTTGTGCCGTGCTGCATTCATTGAACAGAACGTCTCTCTACTTCAATCCGCTCGGTTATTAAAATGCTCACCTTGGGAAAGCTTCCGTCGAATCTCTTTGCCACTTGTACGCCCATCAATGGCTGTCGGTTTATCTTTAGTTGCTATGGAAACCATCGGTGATTTCGGCACGGTCAGTTACTTTGCTGTGAACACCTTAACGACTGCGGTTTATGATACCTGGTTAGGCTACTCAAGCTTGACCGCGGCAGCGAAAATATCGGCAATCATGTTGGTTATAGTGATTCTGTTGTTAAGCTCGGAGCGATACAGCCGACGCAAACAGAAGCTATTTCAAAATCAATTCAGTAGCAGTGAAGATTTTCGTTATGATCTGTCTGGTTGGAAAAAATGGCTAGCGATGTTTTGGTGTTGGGGGCTAGTCTGCGTCGCATTCTTGTTCCCACTTGGTCAATTAATTATTTATGCTTATAAATATTTCGGCCAAAGCTGGACTCCAGAGTTTAGAGAATACGCCGTTAACAGCTTATATGTTTCTATTGTGGCTGCGCTAATCGGTGTGATTATTGCTCTTATTGTGAACTTTAATCAACGAGTAAGCCCGGGTAAGAGAAGTCAGGCATACATGCGTCTTGCTTCTATGGGTTATGCCGTACCTGGCACCGTGTTGGCGATTGGTGTGATGGTGCCAGTTTTGTTTATGGATCACCTAGTCAACGACATCGCGAAAATGATGGAGTGGGGGCGCCCGGGATTAATCTTCTCTGGTTCGATGTTTGCGCTTATTTTCGCGATGGTCGTACGTTTTTCTGCGGTTGCCATCGGCAGTGTGGAGAGCAGCTTAAGCAAAGTGTCACCGTCTTTGGATATGGCTTCAAAGACTATGGGCTGTAATACCAACCAGATGTTACGCCGAGTGCATCTACCCCTGATTAAGCGTGGTGCTTTGATTGCTGGACTATTGGTGTTCATCGAATCGATGAAAGAGTTGAATGCTGCGCTGCTGTTGCGTCCGTTTAACTTTGAAACCCTGGCAACCTATGTTTACAACTATGCCTCAGATGAGCATCTAGAGCTGGCTGCTATGCCAGCTGTGTTACTTGTTCTAGTGGGTTTAATCCCGTTGATCATCGTCAACCGTTCTTTGGAGCAAAAAAACTAATGAGCTGTGCATTATCTATTAAAGATCTGACTTGTCAGTATGAATCTCAAACGGTTCTCGAGTCGCTTTCTTTTGAAGTTGAACATGGCGAGATCGTATGTCTACTTGGCGCTAGTGGCTGTGGTAAAACAACCTTACTAAAAGCGATTGCTGGATTACTTCCGTTGAGTCATGGGGTAATGAATCTTAACTGTCAGACTATTGATGATGGTAAAAATTGGCTACCACCTGAGCAACGTAACATCGGCATGATCTTCCAAGACTATGCGCTGTTTCCGCACCTTACCGTCAATCAGAACGTAGCATTTGGTCTGCGTGATATGTCTGAGCAAGACAAGAAAGCAAAAGTGAAAGAGATGCTAGAGCTGGTTCACCTTGATCAATATGGTGAGCGTTACCCTCACCAGTTGTCAGGTGGACAGCAGCAACGTGTCGCTATTGCTCGCTCTTTGGCTTACAAGCCTGATCTATTGTTACTTGATGAACCGTTCTCGAACATTGATACCCAAGTTCGTCACGAGTTGATTTCTCAGATCCGCAAGATCTTTAAGAAGCAGGGTGTAACCGCTATTTTTGTTACTCACAGTCGTGAAGAAGCGTTTGCCTTCGCGGATAAAATGGCCGTAATGAACCATGGTGTGATTGAACAGTATGGTTCAGCATCTGAGCTGTACTTCCACCCATCAAGCAAGTTTGTGGCTGATTTCTTAGGCGGTGGTAGTTACTTAAATGCTCAGCGTATTTCAGATAATGAATTCGAAACTAGCTTGGGCTTAGTGGAAGCAAAAGCGCAAACGGAAATTGATGTTGGCTCTGAGTGTGCACTGTTACTACGACCTCAACACATTGTCGCGAGCCACGATACAGAGAGTAACTTGTCGGTATTGGAGCAGCAATTTATGGGCGACCATTGTCGTTATGTGATTGAAGCTAATGGTCAAAAGCTACTGGCGACCTCGTCGGAAGCACTAGCCGTTGGCATGCCAGTCACCGTGAAGGTAGACACTAAAGGTGTGTTGGCATTTTAATTTAGTTAGCTGCTGAGCTAGCAACTCGGCACAAAAAAGCCCAGCACTTTCACCAAAGTACTGGGCAAGAGTTCTTCACCTATAGGCTTTAACAATGCAGTGGTTTATTGAGTCCCATATAAAAGTGCTGCACTCTATAAGCCTATAGAGAGAGGAAGTCTCTCACTTTTTGAAGAACACGTTCTGCTGTCTCTTTATCTTTCATTTCAGCGAAGATTCGAAGTAAAGGCTCTGTTCCAGAGAAACGAGCAATAACCCAGCCGTCACTCTTAAAGTACACCTTGGCACCATCTTCATAGCTGACTTTTTCAATCTCATACTCAAACTCAGGCAGCTGCTTCTCTACGTAGATCTTGGTGTAGAGCGCTTCTTTTTCTGAAGGTTTGAACTTGCAATCGCCTTCCGCGGTGTAGGCATAGCCATACTTCGAGTAGATTTCATCAAGCAATTCAGACAATTTCTTACCTGTTACACTGATCATCTCAACCAGTAGACTAGATGCGAAGACTCCATCTTTACCTTTGATGTGGCCACGAATGGTTAAACCACCGGAACTTTCACCACCAATCAGAGAGTCGTCGGCTTCCATTTGCGAGCTGATATGCTTAAAGCCTACTGGAACCTCAAAGCTTTTTTCACCATGATCGGCCGCCACTTTATCGAGTAGGTGAGTGGTTGCGATATTACGAACGACCGATCCTTTCCAGCCCTTGTATTCCAACAAGTAGTAGTAAAGCAACAGTAGTACTTCGTTAGGGTGAATGAAGCTACCTTTCTCATCGATAATACCTAAGCGGTCAGCATCGCCATCGGTACCAATACCGATGTCATACCCTTCAGCTGCAACCAGGTGCTTCAAGCGATAGAGCGTAGCTGCGCTTGGTGATGGCATTAATCCACCAAAATCTGGGTTTTTACCATCGTTGATCACGTCGACATCGCAACGGCCATTGATAAGAACCGTTTGTAGGGCGTTTTTCGCTACACCAAACATAGGGTCAATCAGTACGCGCAGGTTTGCTTTCTTGATTGACTCGATATCGATGAAGTTAATGATCGAATCAACAAAGTCGTTCATTGGGTTGATGATTTCGATCTCTTTGTCGTTCAACGCTTGTTCGAAGTCGACACGGATAACGTCTTCGTTGGTTAGAGTTGCGATTTGCTGTTCGATCTTCTCTGTGATGATCTCATCAGCATCACGACCACCTTCAATAAACACCTTGATGCCGTTGTAATCCGCTGGGTTGTGAGAAGCGGTAATACATGCCGAGTAGGTGCAGCCCATTTCTTTTGCTTGGAACATTACGATAGGGGTTGGAACAAACTTATCGATGAAGCTGACTTTGATGTTGTTAGCGGCTAATACTTCAGCAAACCAACATGCAGCTTTATCAGAAAGGAAGCGACGGTCATAACCGATCACAAATCCTTTTTTAGCAGCATCTTCATTGTTGATGATGTTTGCCAGTGCTTGTGCCACAAGGCGAACGTTCTCTTTGGTGAACTCTTCACCAATGAAAGCTCGCCAGCCACCTGTACCAAATTTAATCATTAGAAAATCCTTTTAGTCTCTTTGCCTCAAACCCAATAGGCTTGAGGCAAGCTTGGTTGGTGAAGTAGTGTGACTAGCCTAGAACAACGATAACATCGTTCACGCTGCCTTCAGCTCGAACTGGGATTGCGCCTTCTACTGACTCACCGTTGATAGTGATAGAGGCAACCCCTTTGCTTACTGCATTCGGGTTCTGTACCGTGATGTTGTATGTCGCACCACGCCATTGGCGAGTAACCTCAAACTCTGGCCAATCTGTTGGAATACAGGGATCTACGGTTAAGCCTTCAAAGCCTGTCCGAACACCAAGAATGAAGTTGGTTACCGCAAAGTAAGCCCAACCAGATGTACCGGTTAACCATGGGTGGTTTGCACGGCCGTGGTCTTGGTGGTCTTTACCCATGATGAATTGCACGTACGAGTATGGTTCTGCGTAACGTGTTTCAATCATGTCGTTTTGGTTGTATGGGTTAAGTGCATCGTAGAATTTCATCGCACGGTCACCACGACCAAGTTTCGCTTCTGCTACCCAAGCCCATGGGTTCGGGTGAGAGAAGATGGCGCCATTCTCTTTTACGCCTTGGTAAACGCGAGTGACGAAGCCGATGTCATCGTTTGGTGTCGCGAATGATGGAGAGTTGAGGTGCAGGCCGTATTCAGAGAATAGGTTCTCATCGACTGCATCCATCGCTTTCTCACCACGCTCTTGAGAAACCGCACCAGACAGAACGGCTAGTGTGTTGGATTCTAGGTGTACACGACCTTCTGCTTGTTGAGCTGTGCCGATCTTGTCGCCATTTTTGGTTAGACCACGAATGTACCAACCGCCTTCTTCATCCCAAAGGTGTGTTTCACAGGCTTCACGTACGTTCGCGGCCATTTCAGTATATTTCGTAATGTCAGCATCATTATTGCGGAACTTAGCAAGATCTAAGAATTCTTGCAGGGCCCAGAAGTGAAGGAATGAAACCATTGAAGACTCACCACCACCTAGGTTCAAACAGTCATTCCAGTCAGCACGTAGCCCTTTACAGATACCTGTTTGACCAACGTATTCTGCAGAGAAGTTCAGTGCTGCTTTCATATGTTCGTAGACTGTCGCTTCACCGCCGTCTGCGTAAGGAATCACTTCATCAAAGAAGTCATGTTCACCGGTTTCCATCACGTATTTGATGATGGTCGGAACGATCCATAGATGATCATCAGAACAAGTATCTTCAATGCCGTGGATCTTGTCGTCGTCTGATGGAGTCGGAACTACCGTTGGTGATTTTGAAGGCTTAACATCCGCTTTCTCTGGATCGAACCAGTCTGGATCGAATAGGTGTAGACCGAAGCCCGCTTTAACTTGGCCGCGTAGTAGGTCGACGATACGTTTACGAGTCATCGCTGGGTTAGCGTGAGGTACTGAGATAGCGTCCTGAGCTGTATCACGGTAGCCAAGACCTGTGCGGCCCCCCACTTCAATGAACGATGCAAAGCGCGACCACACCACACAGGTTTCTGCTTGGTATAGTGTCCAGGTGTTGATCATGGTGTCTAAGCCTTCGTTTGGAGACCTAACTTGGAACTTGTTACAACGTTCGTACCAGTGATCTTTGATACCTTGGAACGCAGCATCTACGTTTGCAGTGTCTTGGTATTTCTCACGTAGGCGTTCACCGTTACCTTTGCCGATACCTAGTATGTAAGCAAAACGAACTTCTTCACCCGGTTGGATGGTGAATTGCTTATGCAGAGAGCCACAGTGGTTGTAACAGGTTTGAGCGTTGTTCGAACATTTACCGTTTTCAACCGCAATTGGGTTTGCTTCATCGCGGTACATGCCAAGGAAGTTGTCACGCTGGCCGTCGTAGCTATCTGGTGAGAAGGTGGATGCTAGGTAATAGAAGCCTTCAAAGTCGTTAGTGTTGTAGTACAGATCGTATTCCAACACACCTTCTTGGTAAGACGTGCCCGCAGAGTACAGAGACATCTGGTGGTTTTGGTTGTCTGATTGAATATGGCTGAACGAGAACTCTACAAATGAGAATGTGCTGATAGTACGTGGCTTATCAGTGTTGTTCTTTAGTACAACATCCCAAACTTCTGCATCTTCGCCCTTAGGCACGAATAGCGTTTTGGTTGCGGTAATACCGCTATATTCACATTTGAACTTTGAGTATGACAAGCCGTGACGAACTTCGTAGTTTGCTTCATCAAGGCTCTTTGCCACTGGCTGCCAAGAGATAGACCAGTAATCACCAGTTTCATCATCACGCAGGTAAACATAGTGTCCTGGGCGGTCAAAGGTGCCGTTCGGACGGAATTTAGTAACACGGTTGTATTCCGGAGAATTGTAGAACGAGTAACCGCCCGCATTGTGCGAAATTACAGTACAAAACCTTTCAGTACCTAGGTAGTTAGTCCAAGGTGCTGGTACATCAGGGCGAGTGATGACGTATTCGCGATTGTCGTTATCGAAATAGCCGTATTTCATTGTCATTTCCTTTTTAACAAGCTGCATCTATGCAGCTAATTTTAAATAGTGATGCTGAGTTTTATTAGACTGAGCACCTTAATTTGATTCAGCTTTCCAAGGGTTGCGGTAATCAACATTGAGTCTTTCGAGTAGCGAAAAATGACCCTTTAGGCGAGACAGGTAATCTAGCCAGTTTCGGTTGTTTTTATGTGTCCAACATCCTTCAGCTAAAGCGCTAATTCTTGGGAATACCATGTAATCCATACGCTTTTGGTTGGTGACGTTCTCACACCATAGAGCACATTGAATTCCGCGGACCCGCTTACGAATTGGGTCGGTGTCGGATATCTCAGCAAGTGCTTCGTAGGTATAAGCTTGTTCTAATGGGGTAACGGCAGCCCAATCTACGCCCGGCTCTTCCGGTGCATAATCTTGGGTCATGTCGAGATAAGTAAATTGTGCGGGTTGCAGTACCACATCAAAGCCTTGGCGAGCACAGTTCACAGCGGCTTCTTCGCTCAGCCACGAGTAGATGATGGTCTCTTTGCTCACCTTGTCGCCGTGTTGTGCCTCTTCCCAGCCCACCATGCGTTTGCCAAGCTGCTTAAGTTTGTTCTCGGCATAGCGGAACAGGTGGCCTTGTAGATCTTTGCTGTCTTGGTATTGATGTTCGTTCATCAGTGCTTGAGCGGCAGGGCTGTTGGCCCACACACCCGGTGGCACTTCGTCTGCGCCCATGTGAATTAATTCACTCGGGAAGAGTTCTGCGACTTCTTCAATGACGATATCTAAGAATTGATAAGTACCCGATAAGCCTGGGTTTAGTACATTGTCGTTGTAGTGTTGAATGCTCTTATATTGAGTGGTGTCCGCTTTCTCTATTAACATATCAGGCAGTGATTTGATCGCGGCGCGGCAGTGTCCCGGAATATCGATCTCAGGGATCACCGTGATGCTGCGCTGCTCTGCGTATTCAATAACTTCGAGAATCTGCTGTTGCGTGTAGAAGCCGCCATAATTCTCTGCAATGTGGGTATATTGCGGTTCTAATATATGGTCAGGACCACGCCAAGCCCCAATTTCTGTTAGCTGAGGTAGTTGCTTAATCTCGATTCTCCAACCTTCATCATCGGTTAGGTGCCAATGAAAAACGTTGAATTTGTAGTGAGCCAGCTGGTTGATTAAACGCTTCACTCGCTCTACTGAGTGGAAGTGACGTGCACAATCCAACATCATGCCGCGATATTTGAAACGAGGTTGATCGGCGATTTTGCAACATTGAACAGAGAAGTGTTCAGCATCTTGTTGTTGAACCAATTGGATTAAGCTAGCGACGGCATGCGTGAAGCCTGATTGACTGCCTGATTCTAGGATTACTTGCTGGACTGTGATCTTTAGCTTGTACTCGGCTTCATCTAAAGTCGGGTTGCTGTGAAATACAATGTCTCCGCTAGCTTCTAGTGATAGTTCTGTTGAAACCGCTAGCTCAAACGTAGTCAGTAATTCTTGTTGTAGCCAAGCACTGGCTTTCTCGGCCAAGTGAGACTGAACTTCAACTTTGCACGCATTGTTCAGTGCGAAGCTGCCTTGTTTCAGTTCGAATTGATTCGGTTGGGGTATCAGTGCTACCGCTGCCGCATCTACTTCTGGGATTTGGCTGCGCTCACGATATGGTGAAGCTAGTACTATTGGTGATATTGCTACTGGCAGTACCGAGGTTTCGTCTTGGTTATGCGTTTGGATAAAGGCGTCATTGAGACCATCAGAGTAGAAACGGAATGGGGCACTTTGAATACTGAATTCTAGATAGTAATGGTTGTTCGCCTTTAACACGTTGGCACTTGGCTGGTAAGAACAAAAGCTTCCTACCTGAGTTAATTCGCCTTGCGACAGACTCTCTGGAAGGATGAATCGGTCAAATGCAAAGTGGAGTGACCAATCTGTAACGTCAAGATCACTTAAGTTATGTACCGTAAGGCCAAATCGGCAGTTATTTTTTTGTTCAGAAAGAACAGCTAAGTCGATGCGATAATTCATATAACTTTCCTGCTAAGCCTGTTGATACAAGTTGTGTTGTGGTTTTCCGGCAAACATCAATGCGCCTTCGATAGCGTCAAATTGAGGTTCAACGATCCATTTTTGTACCTGTGGTGATAGCCAGTTGAGAATGCGCTCTGCGATACTTCCCATTAAGCACACCTTGTCTGCACCTTTGCGATGCAGTGCTATTACAAACATTTCAATATCAGCGGCGGTTTGCTTGAGCATCTCAATCGCGAGCTCATCGCCTTCGTTAGCCAGTTGAAAAATCACTGGCGAGAATTGACCATAGTCTTTTGGAATAGCGCCTTTTGACCATTCGACGATGGCATCAACATCATTACCAAAGTGGTTCATTACGTGATGAGTCAGTGGTGTCTTGTTGCGAATGCCATCTTCTGCAAGCAGGACTTGTTGAATCAAACGAAGACCCATCACTGCGCCACCACCTTGGTCGGAAATTGGAAACTCACGACCACCAACGACATGTTGTTCACCATCTTGTAGGTAGATGCCGCATGAGCCTGTTCCACCTATCATGATGGCGCCGTTTTGGCCGTTGTGGGCACCAATGCAAGCACCATAAGCGTCAGTGTTGAGCGTCATGCTAGCGAAAGGGTGCGGTTGTGCCATGAAGTCAAACCATGCTGACTTTTGTTCAGCACCTGCCAGCGCTAGGCCAATATGCATATTTGAAAAATGAATTGAATCGAGTTGCCCTTGCTGTGCCGCTTGAGTAATGGCATCGACAATTGAGCTCATTGCAACATCAACACCCAAAAGGATGTTAGCGCTGCCGCTTGTCGCTTCACCAATGAGTGTGCCTTGCTCATCGCGAATACGAGCACGACAAGAGGTGCCGCCACCATCAATACCCGCGTAATAAAGCGTCATGGTTATTGCTCCTTACGTTGTGCTAGGTAGTTGAATTGTGCAGCGGTTGCCAATAGGAACCATGCACCGTGAGGGATCCATTGTTCGCCCCAGCGCCAGTTTTGAAGCATGTCATCCTTTTGTGCTGGTGGATTGAACGCAATGTCTTGATCATCTTCAAAGCCAGCGGTAATGCCGTTACAGATACCGCCTTTGGCATTGAAAAAACCAAGCTGAGGTAAGTATTTAGGGTTGTTATGACCGTGACCATCAAGCATGCACATGTGGTAAGGGTTGAGGCCCAAGATCCAGTCGAGGCTGTTCTGTGAAAGCTGGATCAAACGTTCTTGCAAGCCACGGTCTTTAATGTGTGGCTGAACGAGGTAAGCCATGGTCGCTATAGAACCAAGGCGAGCGTTTTCGCCTTGCCACCAGTAGCCAGTTTCGTTCTTCTGAGCAATGAAGAACGCATCGCGCTTTTCACCATCAACATTTTTAACGTACTGTCTTGGGTAGCCAAATGGGTTGGTGACTTTATCGGTGATATCGATTTCAAACTGACACGCCTGCTCAACAACCGCACGAGCTTGTTCTTTCAGCTCTGCGTCAGTTTCATTATTGATGTATTCGCATAGGGCTATCACTGGCAAACCAGCTTCAGCAGCGTGGAAATATGGACGAGATCCATCAGTATTGGCTGACCAGAAGTGCTCAAATGAATCATCAGATTGCTGGCGAGCGCTTAATCTCGTAGCCCAAGTTCTAGCTTCTGAAAGGTACTGTTCGTCTTGTGTTACTCGGTAAAGTTCATTGGCTGCGAGTAGGGCGCAATACTCATCGATGATGTTCTCTTCACCATCGTTTAGGTACTGTAAGTTGTGTTCTTTTAGGTGCCAGTAACCTTTGGTCGCGGTATCAAGATAGGTTTGGCTCGAGTAGCTACCCGGTATGTCTAGTTCAGACGCTGCGGCAAGTGCTGCAATAGCCACACCAGCTCCTTGTCGGTAGCTGGCTTGCAAATCTGTTGATTTATGGCCTTCTTGAGTGGAGTACGCACAGATGTCGCGTTGGTTGATATCTTTGCTCCAGTTGTCGAATACCGTCATGTAGAAGTAGTCGGCCGCGTCTTGCATACGTACTAAGAAATCAGCACCGAATAGCGCTTCTTCCGTTAATCGTGTCATAGAGAATTTAGGGAAGTCTGGATTGTTGCTGGTTAAGCGCACGCTTTTAAGCATGTTCCAAACTACCATTGGAATCTGTTGTGGGTTTAGGTAATTACCATAAGACAAGTGACTAAAGTATTTACTTACATCGCCTGATGCGTCGTACCAACCACCATGCACATCAACGTATCGGTCGGTGCCAAGAATTTGGGCTTGGCGATCTTTTTTATCAAAAATGCCGCCACAACGTTGAGACTTAAAGTAGTGAAGCACATCAGAAAATGTTTTGTTCATTAGCAGGTTATTACCAATCTCAAACACTTCTGAACGAAGGTTGTCAAAGCGTAGGTAGTAACGTCCACTCTCAGTGAATGAGCTGAAATCGATCGTGAAGAATTGCCCTTGATGCCAGTTTGCTACGCGACCCTGTTTTACAAGGTCGAAGTTACCCACGGTAATATGGTTGTCGGCACACACTAGCAGTGCAGTAGTGCTGGATAAACGCGCTTTCTTTGTCTGTAGAATAGCTTGCTTAGGAGCCGAAGATTCGTAGCCAATATGGTTGGTCAATAACAGCATCAATATTCTCCAAAGGTCCTAGTTTCTTGTGGCTAGGTACCTGAATTGTTTTGGATATAAGTAGTTAGGGTCCTCAGACCCTAACTCAGTTTTAATGTTTAGCTTTCGTGTAGGTAACAGCGAACGAAGTGGTTCTCTGCTAATTGAGTCACGCCAGGAAGTTGCTCTTTACACTTATCCATTGCGTGAGTGCAACGACCAGCAAATGGACAGCCCACAGATGCTGGCGTCCAAAGCGGGATTTCACCTTTGTTGCCGGCTAGTTGGTCATGGATTGATTTCTTTGGATCGGGAACCGCTGAAACCAATAGTTGGGTGTAAGGGTGTTGAGGGTTAGCAATAACGTCATCGGTATCGCCCCATTCAACCATGTGACCTACGTACATTACTGACAGGTCTTCAGCGATGTAACGCGCGGTTGCGATATCGTGGGTGATGTAAAGCAGAGACATTTGTTTCTCAAACTTCATCTCTTCCATCAAGTTCAGAACGCCGGCACGAATCGAAACATCGAGCATTGACGTTGGTTCATCGGCAAGAACGACTTCTGCACCTACTGCGATGTTACGTGCAAGGTTTACACGCTGACGTTGGCCACCAGACAGTTGGTGTGGGTACTTTTTTGCTGTCTCTTTTGGTGGGATTAGGCCCACTTGTTCTAAAAGATCGTATACACGCTCTTCTAGTTCTCTCTTATTGCTAGGAGTCACCTTCTTGTGGATCAACAGTGGTCGAGCGATGTGGTGGAAGATGTTATGTGTTGGGTTTAGAGAACCAAACGGGTCTTGCCATACCATTTGCACACCTTCACGGTACTGCATCAGATCTTTACGGCTTGAGATATCTTGAATATCACGGCCTTTGTACTCAATGGTGCCGCCCGAAGGTGCGTACATTTTTGCGATCATTTTTGCTGTGGTTGATTTGCCTGAACCAGACTCACCAACGACGGCTAGGCCACGGCTTTTATACATCTTGAATGACACATCGTTGATCGCACGCATCATTGGGGTTTGAATAGTGGTACTGCTTATTGGGAAGTCTTTTACGACGTTCTTACCTTCTACCAATAATTGACCTAAATCTTTGCTCATAATTGTCTCCAGAATCCTTATTCGCTTTGCTTGCTTTTTGGCGGACGAAGCCGCCTTATTCGTTATTCACACTGAATCAGCGTGCAAGCTATAGCTTCCTTTGTACTATTGGGTCACCGTACAGGTGGCAGTTCGACAAGTGTCCCGGCTCGATAGAGCGCAGCTTGGTTGGTACCTTAGTACAGGTTTCATTTACACGGTAACAACGAGCTTGGAAGCGACATCCTTCAGGTATCTCTAATAAGTTCAGAGGGTTGCCTGGAATACCAGTTAGTTTTGTCTTTGGCCCTGTTAGTGGAGGGAAAGAACTACCCAGCCCTTTGGTGTAAGGGTGGTAAGGGTTTTCTAGAATATCTTGTGAGTTAGCGACTTCGATCAGTTCACCCGAGTACATGATGCCGATGCGGTCAGAGAACTCGACCATTAACGACAAGTCGTGGGTGATGAACAGAATCGAGAAACCAAACTCTTCTTTTAGCGCATAGATTTTTTGTAGGATTTCGCGTTGTACAACCACATCGAGTGCTGTTGTTGGCTCATCCATGATGATCAGTTTTGGATTCAGTGCTAACGCGATAGCAATAACTAGGCGTTGACGCATGCCACCAGAGAATTGGTGAGGGTAGTCACTCAAACGGCTAGGGTGGATATCTACGATTTCCAGTAGGCCTTCTGCGCGCTTTTTAGCTTGCTCACGAGTCATGTTAGTGTGACGCATGATTACGTCACAGAACTGCTCATCCATTGGTAACACTGGGTTGAGTGCGTTCATCGCACTCTGGAATACCATCGACATCTCACTCCAACGGAACGCTTGCATACGGTCATCACTGTATTCAAGAATGTTTTCACCATTGAAGATAACCTCACCACCACTGATGTAAGCAGGCGGCTTATGAAGACGCATTAGCGAGAAAGCAACGGTTGATTTACCACAACCCGATTCACCGGCTAGACCAAATACTTCACCAGGCGCGATATCGAAGCTAACGTTGTTACACGCACGCACATCGCCTGACTCTGTGATGTAATCCACGCATAAGTTGCGGATAGAAATTAGTGGTTCAGACATGATTATTTATCTCCGCTCCAAAGTACATTTTGTGGTGGTAGTTCTGGTTCGCGTTCTTGTTTATCTTGAGCAGCAAGCTTCTTCCAACGCTTCATACCTTTGTGAGAACGTAGTTGCGGGTTAGCAATTTCATCGACAGCAAAGTTAAGCAGGGCAAGGCCTGTTACTAGCATTGTTAGTGCGATACAAGGAGCTAGCAGTTCCCACCAAGCGCCAATCAGCATTGATGAAGAGGTTTGAACGTTGTAAAGCATGATGCCCCAGCTGATTGTGTTCGGGTCACCAAGACCTAGGAACGAGATGGTTGCTTCCATCATGATTGCGTACATCACTGAGCCGATGAAGCTTGCACCTACGATAGAGATAAGGTTTGGCAGAATCTCAACGAAGATGATGCGAATTGGAGACTCACCAAGTACTTCTGCTGCTTTAACGAACTCTTTTTCACGCAGTGCAAGAGTTTGGGAGCGAACAACACGGGCGCCCCAAGCCCAGGACATAAAGCCGATAACCAATGTTATTGTGAGTGGTCCTGCTTCACCGATGAAAGCAGCTACTACGAACAGTAATGGGTATTGAGGGATAACCAGCATGATATTCATCGCAGCGGTTAGTACGTCATCCACACGACCACCGAAGTAACCTGCCGAAACACCGATAACGGTTGCTAGTAGGCATACTGTTAGACCAGCACCGAAGCCTACTGCTAGTGATACGCGTGCGCCGTATACCACTTGTGACCAAACATCACGGCCCATACGAGTCGTGCCTAATACGTGGTCAGCCTTTTTAGACATGATCAGTGTGCGACGGTCGTCTGCAAGGTTTTGTGCCACCCAGCCGTTAGGGCTAGTTTGTGCAGACTTAACAACAAAGCCAGGGTACTCGTGTGGATTACCTGTCCGCTTGTCTGGTGCATGTTTGGTGATTAATGGAGCAGCAAGAGCGCCAAGAACAAAGATGCTTAGGATGATGACGCCTGTTAGGGCCATCGGGTTACGCCAAATGAGTCTTAGAAAGTCTTTCATGATTATTTACCACCCTTGCGAAGACGAGGGTCAAGAACTACGTAAAGCATGTCTGCAACCAAATTAAAGAACAGCATGAATAGCGTCATGATAAGTAACTGACCTTGCAGTACTTGGTAATCACGAGCGTTAATTGCGTTGAAAAGTACGCTGCCAAGACCTGGGTAGTTGAAGATGATTTCGATAATTAGCTGACCACCGATTGCCATACCTAGTGACATAGAAAGTGCGGTCACACTCGGTAGCATTGCGTTACGTGCTGCGTAGTTGAATACCACTCGGTTTTCGCTCAGGCCTTTGCCTTTCGCCATAGTGATGTAGTCTTCAGCAAGTAGGTTGATCATGTTGTTACGCATGTTGACTAGGAAGCCACCAATTTGAACAACTGAAGCACAGAACAGTGGTAAGAAAGCGTGGTAAGCAACATCTTTAATAAATGCCCAGCTTGTCCAATCAGGCACAGTACCCGCGGTATAAGCGTAACCCGTTGGGAACCACTTCAAGCCGATTGCAAAGGTAAATAGTGCAATCATCGCGATAACGACTTGAGGAACGGCTTGTAGAATCAGCATTCCTGGTGTCACAAAGGCATCGTATTTACTGCCACGTTTCCACGCCGCGAAAATACCTAGGATTGAACCGATAGAGAAAGAAAGAATTACAGCGGTACCCGCTAAGAACAGCGACCAGCCGAATGCTCCACCCAACAATGAGTTTACAGAAAGAGGGTAGAATTGAATTGATGTACCAAGCTCCCAGCTGAGGATGTTCTTCATGTACGCTGCGTATTGAACTAGCAAGCCGCCATCAACGAAGCCTAATAGTTCTTTCATTGCAGCAATACGTTCTGGAGTAACTTGTACAGAAGCATTCGCAAACATCATGGTAACTGGGTCACCAGGCATTGCTCTTGGAATAATAAAGTTTAACGTCGCTGCAACTAATAGCGCGACAAAATAAAATGACAAACGTCTTAAAAAATAACCCATAACTCACACCTTACTCACCCAGATTGTTTCCCTGTTTCTGGATTCAGGTCGCTCCTAGCGAAATTTGGAACGAACAACCCCCTGACGACGAGCGCCATACTTTCAATTGAGAGTGTGGGGATTTTTATAAGCGGCGTAAGAGATTACGCCGCAAGGATTGAATGATTACTTATTTAACTGGTTTTAAGTCCAGTACATGAAGTAGACGCTCTGGAATACCAGCCCAAATGTTTGGACGGCCTTTTGGATTTTCTTCGTTCCACCAACCAGTGAAGCGAGTTGTGTTGTATTGGTACATGTAAGCACCAGACATCACAGGGATTGTCACTTGGTCTGCAGCGATGATTTGCTGGATACCGTGTGCAATGTCTAGCTGTTCGTTCTTATCAGCTGTTTTATAGAAGCTGTTTAGAAGACCATCTAGTTTCTCGTTTTTGTAGAAGTGCATAGCGAAACGAGGCATACCGTCACCAGATTGTAGTGATGAGTTGTAAGCACTGTTCCAGTACGTGTATGGATCCGCACCGTGGAAGTAGTTTGTGTATGCTACGTCGTATGTACCTTCAAGCATTGCTTGGTTGTATACAGAGAAGTCTGGCGTTCGAGCTTTTGCTTTGATGCCCACTTCGTTTAGCTGCTCTACCGCTAGTTGAACTGTGTTGTTGAAGTCAGTCCAGCCGTTTGGCGATTGGATCATTAGTTCGAAAGACTTACCAGATGGGGTGTCTACAAAACCGTCGTTGTTTACATCTTTGAAGCCAGCGTCAGCAAGAAGCTTCTTCGCGCCTTCAGCGTTGTAAGTGTTAAAGCCTTTGTACTTGTTGTGAGTCTTTTCATCAGACCAAGTTTCGAATGCGTAGCCAAGGCCAGATGCGAAGTCGTTCACTGTACCGCCACCGTAGAATGCGATGTCGATGATAGTTTGACGGTCAAGCGCCATGGAAAAGGCACGACGGAATTCAACGTTGCTTAATGCTTCATGCTTCGCAGCATCTGGGTGCTTGAAGTTAACAACGAATGCTTGTGTACCTGCTGGCGGGTACCAGTAGTGGTGTTTAGGGCTAGCTGCCGCGTACGTACGGTCGATGTCTGGAACGAAAGAAGACGTCCAGTCCATTTCACTGTTTACAACTTTACCTAGGAATTGGTCGTTGTTAGCAATTTGTGGAACACGTAGACAGTCAACATCTAGGTTATCTGCATCCCAGTAGTTCGGGTTTGCACACTGGATGTATAGTTGCGCTGTAAACGTATCGATTACTGTAAATGGACCTGAACCTACCGGGTTTTCATTGGTAAACGTTGATGGATCTTTAACGTCTTTCCAGATGTGCTTGGGTACTACAGGTACTTTAGCAATCTCGTAAGGTACGTTTGAGTTTGCTTCTGTTAGGTTGAACTTAACTTGGTTGTCGTTTAGTTTTTCTACAGAAGTTACCCAAGAGTTGATACCAGATTGGTCAAGCTCTGGCTTCTCTTTTACAAGGTTGAAAGAAAAAACAACGTCATCAGCAGAAAAGGTTTCTCCATCAGACCATTTAACACCCTTACGAATGTCGAAAACAACGCTCATCAGATCATCTGACATTTTGAAGTTTTCAGCTAGACGGAACACAGGAGTGTTACCGTGCATTTCGTTAAATACTACTAGCGGCTCGTATAGGAAGTCAGTTGTAGTATGAAGGTTAGTCGCACCAAGGTACGGGTTAAAGTTACGTACGAATGTTGTGTACTCTTTCGGGTGAATAGTCAGTTCGCTGCGTTCTGCAGCTGTTGCTACTGATGCAAAACTTGTCGTAGCAGTTGCAATAATTGCTGTTGCTAGTGCTGTTTTTTTTATATTGGCAAGCATAGCTGTTCCTTACTATTTGCTTTCATTTCACTAATGGATTGAATGTTATCTATCGCTAATTGGTGAGTAGATACACACTCTGGTTAAAGGCCTACCTCTTCTTGGTTGCTCCAGATTCATCGCTGTTTCTGAGAAGTGGTAAGAGTGGCCTGTAGGCCTTTGGCAGGAGTAAGAAAACACCTTATCGATGGATTAATCAAACTCGTTTCCCGTCAAAAACGTTAAAAACAGATAACCTCACGTCATTAACGTCAAAATAGGGCGCTTTGGTGGTTTTTTGTTCGTGATTGTTAGGGTGATGTGACTCGCAACTAGTTGAGTGTTGAATATTTTATGTAAGTGTTCACTTACATTGGGTGTATTTAAAGATGGCGGTTTTTTCTAATTTAATCTAATTGTAGATCTTGGTCACTTACTAATTTTACGTTAAATTTTTCGAGAAAATTAAATCTGCCGTTCTATTGTGACTCGCTTCTCAAACTGCAACAAATAGTCAGGCTACGGTTAGAATCGGTGGAGAATAGAGCGAAAACTGGTAGTTGATGCCGATACTCATTACGTCGAAATAGCGTGATATTTCTCTTGTTTAAAGCTGTAAAAGAAGTGGGTGTGAACGGCTCTAATTGTGCTTTTTACGACTCTTATATGTACAAAAAAGCCCACGCAAGGTG
>NZ_JBQKUM010000078.1:0-21189 GCF_054968605.1 Pseudoalteromonas sp. G5_S1_14_S5
TAATCATACTTTATAACTAAATAATGTCTTTTTTCGTTTTAGTCTTCAATATATCCATCAAATATGGGTGGTCAGATCGCTTTTTGTATTCAGATAACTTTCAATAAGGAAAACGCGCGTACTCAGGTTTTTTTCGAGTATTAGCTCTGAATGACTTTGGGGCATTCTTGAGCTAGAAAATGCCACGGGTAAAAATTCAACCTGTGAAGATTTGGGACATTTCCAAGTTACGTTATTACTAATTTAGTAAAATCTGAATTAGTTGAAGTATGGAGAATTCACTTGCATTGACGTCTAGTTTAAGTTGGGTAAGGCGGTCCTAAGTTGATAGATTCTCCTTACAAATCCACTCAGGAGAGCCAAATTCAATGACCTCTCGATTTAAGAGAACAATTGCGTCAGAATCCTTGCACAAACATGCTGGAACATTGTATTCACGACAAATAGACAGCGCATTATGTCGTTCCGTACTATCTTGTTTTGCATGCGGATAAAGCAGTATAGGGACAATATTGAGAGCGCTAAAATCTCTAATTTGAATATCATTTACATCTCCACATGCCGCTGCTGTTACAATCGATGGAGTTAACAGTAATGCTCCAGCACTCACACCTATAATAGGTGTACCTTTAGCTGCAATTTGAACTAAGTGCTTATCAATATTTCTTTGTTTAATCCAGTATAGAAAACGGTATGTGTTACCCCCCGATAAATGAATCATAGTTTTTGATAACAAACTGACTAAACCGTCATTACTATAACCATCTTCTAAATCTAAATAGGTTACCTCTTGAATACCAAGTGATGCATAAAATGCCTTGGTGACCTTAAAATAGGCTAAGTCAGGATCGGGGGACGACGCGATGTACCCAATGGATATATCTTCAGGTGGAAGCCCTGTATTGGCAATAATATAGGACACAGCATTTCGTCCTTGAGTTGTTATGTAGTCACTTATCAATGCAAACTTCATACATACTCCCTTTTACAGCGGCAAAATCTTTTTAATAAATGAGATTGGAACACTTTACTGTCATAAGAAAAATTGAGTCAAACTATATCTTAATGCCCTATGCCATAATCATAACTAGCTTGGAATGGGGCATTTTCGAACTAGAAAATGCCACGGGTAAAAATTCAACCTGTTAAGGTTTTGGGCAAAAGCTTGTTAGATGATTCCCTAAATGAGCTGAAAGCGGATTACTTCAGATATCGATAACAGATTTAGCGTTCACCGTAGAGGTAAGAATATCGTATTGGTAGTAAAAAATGTTTCCTGAGAGCCAAATTTGGATAAGCCACTAAACTACCACTTAGTTCTGTGATTTATACAAGCGTTCCAACTTATCTAAAAAGCCATGTAGTTTTTCGTTCATCTCATCATAGTTATGACTTAGTAATACTTCGGGGTTCTCAACAAAACGAAAGTCTTCTACCTCCCTGAGATCAGTGTTTTCGATGAGCAGCGCTACGACTTCTTTAGTCAATTCCATATGACACTGAAAACCAAACACCAAATCGCTATAAGCAACAATTTGTCTAGGACAGCCTTTACTATACGCAATGATTTTAGCATCTGGTATCAGTCCAGGCATATCGTTATGTCAATGGCCTACTTCCAAAACGGTGCCAAAATGGTCAAACAGTGGATGGGTAATACCGTCTTTGGTCAGCGTGATAGGGAACTTACCAATTTCACGTTCAGGGCTATGTTCATAATGAGCACCTAACGCTTCACCAATAAGTTGTGATCCCAAACAAATACCAAGTACAACTTTGCCTGCATTAATCGCTTTTGCAATAACTGCCTGTTCACCTTTGGTATCGAAGTAAGAACATTGTTCGATAGTGGTCGCAGGAACTTGTGGGCCCCCCATAACAATCAGAAAATCAATATCTTCAATATCTTCAATATCTTGGGGGAGAGGTTCACCTAGATATACTCGTGAGTATGTAATGGTATGACGGTGTTTCTTCGCCCAAGCTTCATAAGCTCCAGGAGCCTCAAAATCTTCATGAATAATGAAATGGATACGCATCTTTAGCCCTTTACTGAATATTAGGCTGATAATGTTATACCAAATCTAATTGGCGCATTTTATACTAACAGACATCTAATGTAGCTAAGTCGCCAACCATGCAAGCCAATGAGATAATCAGAAACTTTCCTGATAAACAATTCATAACTAGAACGACCCAAATGGCCTCTGGCTATATTGATGATTTCCACTCACATCCATGGCATCAAATAGTGTTCCCACGGCAGGGATTGTTACAATCAGACATTGGTGATAAAAGCGGGATAGTGCCTCATAATGGCATGCTCTATATACCCGCAAATACAGTTCATAAATCCGTTGCGATTACAGATACACAATTTTTGGCGATTTACCTCAACCCAGGCAAAAATCTTCGGTATGGAAGCGAACCTAAATCCTGTCAGGTAAATTCTTTCGTCAAAGAGTTGATACTACTTCTGTTTGAAAGCAATACACACTCTCAATCTAAGTCCAATATCACACATTTACTGATGGTGTTGAGAGACCAAATCGAAGTTGCAGAAAGTTATGAAATACCACTGCTTATTCCTACCGATAAGCGCCTTTTCTCTATTTTCGCACAGCTTCAAAAACAGCCTGATTTGCCGTTTACATTAAAAGAATGGGCGAAAAAAGTCGGTGCATCTGAGCGCACATTGTCCCGATTATGCTCGAAAGAGTTTTCTCAATCTTTTACACAATGGCGACAAAACATAAGGCTAGTTTTATCTTTGCAATTGTTAAGCTCGAAAATGAGTATTCAAGAAATTGCTATCGAGTCGGGATATTCTTCCGATTCCGCTTATGTACAGGCATTTAAGAAATTGTTTAATCAGACACCAAGAAAGTACCGAACAGCAAACCTTTAGCACATATTCTGATTCGTTCTTTTACGAATCAGAGTAACATCAGTTGTTCTGTGTCTTTTGCCTAACTTTTGGTAGGTGAAATGCAGGCCTCTAAAAATTATAGAGTATTAGCTCTGAATGATATGGGGCATAAACGAGTTAGCGAAGCACACCGGGCATTCGAACACATGCCGATTCTTTCAGAGCTACATCCATTTCCGAAGTGGATTTTCAACGCCTCATACTCTTGTTTTCAAGTCTCCCGCAACATCTTCGAGACTAAAAGACCTATCAAGTTACTCTTCTAAAGAAATGAGCCATTTGGGGCGGCCGAGTTCCCCCGAACTCGACCTGTTCCAGACGCGCAAGCAAAGGCGTGTGGATTCTGTCGTACTCATAAATTAACCAATTCCAGTTTGTTGTGTAAACAATCAATAGCTTGACCACTGATAGGTAGGTCGTATTTCGACGTGTAAAAACATACAAATAAAGTATGTCGAAGTAGGGGGATGAGCCTTGATGCAGTGGCTGGCGTATTGGTGGAAAGTGCTGGCAAAATAATAAACACAGCGTACTAGTTAATAATATCGTTAAAATTGATTTTAAAGGTGTTTATAACTGGCTAGTGATGTGTGCTAGTTTTAAGAGTTGGCCATCTTTTATTCTGGTGTTATGTACTGCATTTGATTTTAATCTTGGTTTTACAATCTGAATTATTGATTATGACGGGATAAATGATTGTTTATTGTTGATTTGGCAAGATCTTCAAGTATCCTTTTATGTAAACAAGACGTTAAATATCGAAAGTAAATTAACAATCATTAAGGAGTCGATGATGTTACACGCTCACGAAAACACACTACATATTACCCATCTCAGTAACCACGCGGTTAAGGAGCTGTCACCTTCTTTCTCTAAGCTACCTAGCACGGAGCACGCAGACGGACAGTACCGTTTGAGAAGGTACTCTGTGGTTGAATTCAGTAATGGAAAAGTCGTTGAGCTAGACAAACATGACTTCGTCCAGTCTGAAGACATCAACCACTTCCAAGGTGATGTTGTTCGTCAATTCGAGCCAATTGAAGCCCCCATTCTGAGCAGCGAAGGCATGCAAGAGATGTGTGAATTGTTTATTGAAACTAACGGGCTTGAAGACGGACAAGAAATCGAAATCCACCAAATCCGTATCGCTGCCATTTATGAAGAGACGCAGGTTGCGCCAGAAGGCGTGCACCAAGATGGCTTTGACCACATCGCGTTAGTTGGCGTTAACCGTCACAACATTGTTGGTGGCGAAATTATGCTGTACCAAGATTCTCATGAAGCGCCATTCTTTAGAAAAGTGCTCGAAAATGGCGATGTTACAATGCTTGCTGACAGTAAGCTGTGGCACAACGCACAACCAATTCGCACCATAGACCACGATGAGATGGGCTACATGGATTTGTTTGTGCTAACGGCTAAGGATGCGCGTAATGTCCTTCACTCTTAATGATGTACGTCAGCAGTTCAGTGCGTTAGGCCAATACCATGACGGTAAGCCGGTTACCTTTTTTGATGGCCCTGGTGGTTCTCAGGTTCCTGAGAATGTTCTTGCGTCGATGACAGAATACCTTGGCCACTTTAATTCCAACTTGGGCGGCCACTACTTTTCGAGCCAGAAGACGACAGGCTTGATGCAGCAAGCGCGAGAGTCAGTGCAAGCATTACTGAATGCTGAATCTTCTGGCAATGTTGTATTTGGTGCCAACATGACCTCGCTGACATTTCAGCTTAGCCGAGCGATCAGCCGCGATTGGCAAGCTGGCGATGAGGTGATTGTTACTGCGCTAGACCACTACTCAAATGTATCGAGCTGGCAACAAGCAGCAGACGATAAGGGCGCGATTGTTCACCAAGTTCGTGTCGACGAGACAGATTGCAGCCTAGACATGGCACACTTTGAGTCGTTACTGAACGAGAAAACCAAACTGGTTGCTGTGACCTTTGCTTCAAACACCACTGGCTCAATTGTTGATGTCGCAAAAGTGATCGAGCTTGCACATCAATACGGCGCTCAGGTGTATGTTGATGCTGTGCACTATGCACCACACCATTTGATTGACGTTCAGCAGTTGAACTGTGACTTCTTAGCGTGCTCGGCTTACAAATTTTTTGGCCCTCACGTTGGTATTGCTTACGTGGCGCCCCGATGGCTACATACGTTAAAGCCATACAAGGTTGAGCCAGCCACTAACATCGGCCCTGGACGTTTTGAAACAGGAACGCAGAGTTTTGAAGGCCTAGCGGGTGTGATTGCTGCGGTGGATTACTTGGCACAATTTGGTGAGCCAACCGACTCACTACGCTCTCGCTTAGAGCAAAGCTACACGCTTTACAACAAGCATGAAAGCCAGTTGAGCGAGTACTTCCTAAAACGCTTGGGCGATCTGGAAGGGGCAAAACTCTACGGTAAGACAGAGTTTGATTCGAACCTAAGAACGCCAACATTCGCCATCACCTTTGATAATCACTCACCAGAGTTCATCGCTAAGAAGCTGGGCGAGCACAATATTTGTGTGTGGAACGGACACTTCTACGCCTTAGGTTTAGTTAAGCAGCTGGGTATTGAAGAGCAGGGTGTAGTGCGTATTGGCTGTATGCATTACAACTCGATTGAAGAGATTGACCTACTGTTCAACGTGCTTGAGGGCATTGTTTGAAATAACTAAAAGCGGGTTACAGAATCAGAAAAGAGCATACTTCTCTCAAGAATATTGAGTCTGAAGTATGCTCTTTTTTATTTTTCTGATTTGGATGAATAGTGCTGTCTAAGCTAAGAAACTAGGACAGATAGAAACCAAGGAAGGCAGAAGATAGAAAAGTTAATCATTACATTGCTATAGGTTATCTATTTTTATTTTATGGCGCGCGTAATCAGATTGAGATGCTTGTCTACTTTTGGTAACTCGCGCTAACGATTGATTTGTAGAGAAGCTATCAACAGTACGATATACTATATGATATAGTAATGTCCCCTGACGTTTGAAAGATTCTGTGGAAGGGGCAGTGGGACATGTTGTAATGCTCCAGTGATGAAGTATAGCTAGAGTGTGGAGTTGGTAATGTCTTCAATAAATTTCGAATCTACGTACGGCGTAATTATTATTCAAGATATGAATGTGGTTAGTGTTGATGCCAACTACGCTCGTATTTATGGGTACCAATCTCCAGAAGAGTTAATGTCCCAAATTGATAGCTTTCTTGATCTCATATCAGAAGACTTTCATGTCGCTGCCTACAAAAACTACCTTGAAACCGTCAGTAGTCAACGCGATCCTCAAGTTCACACCTTTACCAATGTGGATCGCAATGGCAGAGAGTTTACGGTGTTTTCTATTGATCATTTGACTGAATGGCAAGGAAGACCTGCATTACAAGTGACGGTGATCGACTTGAGCCCTGCGATTCAATTGCAGAATATGATGCGCAAGCAAGATCAGATGTATCAAGACATGATTATGAAATCAGGGCAGGGAATATTAGTGCATCGAGATTTCAAACCTTTGATGGTGAATCAGTCTTGGGTGAACCTGCAAGGTGGTAAGTCGATAGAGCAGGTATTGCAGCTCGATTCTATTCTCGATTTAATGCCACAACAAAATGTAGAAAGTATCTGTCAGCGTTATCAAGCGGTGATATCAGGTGAACCATCAGGCACCAGTAATGTAATAGAGAATATTGGCTTAGATGGTGTCCATCGTTTCTTTAATATCTATGACAATTCGATTATTTGGGAAGGTCAGCCAGCTGTACAGGTTGTACTTGAAGATGTCACCCAAAAGGTAATGTTAGAAAAGCAGCTCGTACATCAAGCGCACTACGATGAGATGACGGACTTACTCAATCGCCGTGCCATTTATGAGTGGTTTAGAGAGCACGTGGCCTCTGAAAATCATCTCGTGTGTATGCTGCTCGATATTGATGATTTTAAATCGATTAATGATACATACGGTCACATGGTCGGTGACGAGGTGATTTGTGCCTTAGCCAATATTACCAAGCGCAGTGTCGAGAGTGTGGGTGGCGTCGCGGGTCGCTGGGGTGGTGAAGAGTTTATAGTCTTTATTCCGAATGCAACGGTAGAAATATCACATGAAATCTCTGAACAAATTCGCCAACAGTTTAATCAAGCTGAGTTCAAAATCGACGAACAAACTCGATTTAATTCGAGTGTCAGTATTGGAGTGAGCGATAGCCGTGCGAGTGAAAAGGGTATGACGATTGATGCTTTGGTTAACCTTACCGATCAATCACTTTATCGCGCTAAAGCCAATGGTAAAAACTGTGTAGATGGGTATATGGTCGCGCTCTAGTCTTTTATCGTTATTTTTTAAAGCGGATCGTCTCATCTGAAATAAAAATGCCCTGAAGCAGAATCCTCAGGGCATTTTTGTATCTCACTTGTAATGGTGCTCTGCGGCTTATGCAGAAACCTCAACTTCGTAAGAACCAAATTTACGGATGTTAATCACGCCCGTATCTAGAATTAGGTATTGGCCTTTAATGCCTCGCAGCACGCCAGATACTTCAGGGTTCTTATCAAAGTTATGCGAAACAATCTTGACTGGGTGCTGTTCAACTGGATAGCTTAGTGAAGTGATGTTTTCACTTAACACTTCGATAGCATCGTCACCGAATTTTGCTTTGATCTCTTGGATCTTATCTTTAACCAGTGGAAGCAGCTCTTTTGCTTTCTCTATCAGTTCCATGTCGTCGCCATCGCCTTTCAGCAGTGTGCGCCAGTTGGTCTTATCTGCAATGTGTTTTGCTAACTCAACTTCGATCAGGCCAGAGATTTGGCGAGTTTTTACTTTAAGGATTGGTAGGCCTTGTGTTGCGCCTTGGTCAATCCAGCGGGTCGGGATCTGCGTATGACGAGTAATACCCACTTTTAGGCTTGATGTGTTCGACAGGTAAACGAAGTGATCAACCATGCAGTTTGCTTCGCCCCATTCAGGTTCACGACAGGTGCCTTCATCGTAGTGGCAAGTCTCTGGCTTCATGATGCACATGTCGCAGCTTGCCAGCTTTTTCATACATACAAAGCAATGGCCTTGAGAGTAGCTTTTCTTGGTTTTCTTGCCACACGAGCAGCAAAAAATATTACCAGTGTGAGTTAGGTTGATGGTTTTACCAATCAGAGGGTTTAACTCTACAAACTCTTCGCCTACAGGCAAACGGTAGGTTACCGCGCCATCCAGGGAAGCACTCATCTTCTTGAGTGTTCCTTTCGCTAATAAAGACATGACATTACTCATTGTATTTTGATTGTTATTTCGCCGGCTCGCTTGCCTTGTAATCAGGCAATACGGCTAACGATGATTATGCGATGAGTATAACAAATGGCGTCTGCTTTTATACGCAATATCACTTGATTCTCTTCGTAAATAATATGTTGCTTATCGGCTGGACGCGTGTTGTGCCAGGTGTGGCGTGAGAGGTGGCTTTTAGAACTGCAATGATTACGTGATAGGGATGTAAAGACCCAAACAAAAAGGTGGTGAGGAGCCGCAAAAAAGGGAAATCTTTTAAATGCCCGCCTAGTGATAACCTCGAGTAAATGATGGTTTCAAATAGATTGGGCATTTTTATACAGGCTGAGAGGGGGAGCTGCAGTCAGTTAAGTCAAAGCTTTTGCTTATGCAGCTCTCTTTATCAGCGTTAACTTCTTACCAGAAGATCCAAGCGAACAGTGTTAGCACTAGGATACACACTAGGTTTAGAACCATACCAATTCGCATCATCTCTTTCAGCTTGATATGACCTGAACCAAATACAATCGCGTTTGGTGGTGTTGCTACAGGCAACATGAAGGCACAAGATGCAGCGACAGCGATTAATGCAGACAGGATAACTGGCGACATACCTAGTGCTTCCGCAATGGTTGCGAATACTGGTACTAGCAGTGCAGCACTTGCTGTGTTACTCGCAAACTCTGTTAGGAATACCACGAATGCTACGACCGTTAGAATTGTTAGTAGCACACCTGCCGTCTCTAAGAAGCCACTTATTGAATGCGCTAGGAACACGCTGGTACCAGTCGCTTTAAGGATGTTACTCAGGCAAATACCACCACCGAATAGAATCAATACACCCCAGTCGGTTGTCTTCTCAACATCTTTCCACTCTACCGCTCGAGAAGCGCCAAGCAGTACGATTGCACCAATCGCAACTAAGCTATCGAACTTAGAGAAACCGCCGATCATTGCGTTGATTGGCTTACCGAAAATCCATAGCGTCACTGTGAGTAGGAAGATAGACAGTGTGATTTTTTTTCTGTTTGTCCACTCTACTGGCGCGTGGTCTAGCTCGAACTTATGATTAAGTTTTGGCTTAGTCATCACGTAAAGAATCAACATTGCGACTGGCAACAGAATCATCGAGATTGGTAGACCCAGAGCCATCCATTCTGTGAAGCTAAGACCAACTTCCGCAGCAGCGATAGCATTCGGTGGGCTACCTACTAGGGTTGCGATACCACCGATAGACGCACAGTAAGCGATACCAAGAAGCACGAACACGTAAGTATTGCGGTCTTCACTTTGGTCTACTTTGTTCATGATGCCAAGAACCAGAGGAAGCATCATAGCGGTCGTTGCTGTGTTAGAAATCCACATCGACAAACCAGCACTCACACCGAATAGCATGAATACCGCGACCGACATTTTGCCTTTTGCAATCAGCAGTACTTTGTCGGCAATCGCTTTATCAAGTTCTTGCTTGTTGAGTGCAGCAGCAAGAGCAAAACCACCCAAAAATAGGAAGATGATTGGGTTGGAGAAGTTCGCCAATGCAGCGGGCGTGTTGAAGACACCAAACAGGACAGCCAAGAGTGGAACGAGCAGAGCGGTGATGCTGACATGAATAGCTTCGGTTAACCACAGAACCGCAACGAACAAGAGAATACTCAAACCAGTATTGACTTGTGATTCGAAAGGAAGGGTGTTGAGCAAGAGTGCGAATAGCATGAAATTACCAATTAATATCATGCTGTTGCGGGTAAACAACCAGTGTTTCAGTGTAGTAACAAGTGCCGTCATAAGGCGCTCCTTTTGTTTATCCTCGTTTATTGATGCACTGGCTTACTTGAGCCGTGCTTATTGTTTTTCGAGGAATATTGACTTCATATGGGGTTAGGCTTTGTTGAGGGAATGTTACTTAAGTTAATAAAGGAGCGTTGGTGTGTTTTTGTGTAACAGTAGGGAAATGTGAGGCAACAAATTCAAAATGTGTAGATTTCTACACATCGGTCTCTGAAGGGGTTGAAATAGGGCTTGGAATTGGTGATGTTTCTTGTTTTGGACTAGGCTGAATCGGCTCTTTCGGGCCAAGGAATTTCGGGGTTGTGCCCATAATATACAGGTCTAGAAAAGCTTTGGTGCGAGCAAACACTTCACGTAAACGTATTGATGTTCCGGAGTGGTGAGTCGGGCCGGAAACCGCTAAACATTGCGCGTGAATGTCATACGAGTTAGCGATGAATAGTGCTCGTTCACAGTGGAACTTTTGAGTGATGATCAGGAAGTTGTCGGTATCGAAGATCTTCTTTGCACGAACAATCGAATCTAAGGTTCTAAAGCCGGCGTAGTCTAGGTTGATACGTTCATCAGGAACGCCAGCTTTTAACAAGTCGCGTTTCATGGTCCACGGCTCATTATAAGATCGGTGAGCGTTGTCGCCACTCAATAGGAATTGGTCGACTTTTTCACGGTCGAACAGTTCTATCGCCGCTTCAATGCGGTGTTTGTAATAGTCGTTGAGCGTTCTACCCAAGTATTTGCTGGTACCCAGAACGACGGCAACCTCAACGTCTGGTACTTCATTGATGTCATAGATGATACGATCTTCCGCTTGCCACGAAACCCAATAATCAATTGCAATCACCGCAGCGCTTCCTACCAAAAACACTAGGAAGGCGTTATACAGAAAACCTTGCAGCTTTTTGTATGCTTTTAGAAAGCAGTATCGGCAAATGTGAGAATTGAATTTCACTCTCGGCATAGTCCTTTGACTGAGCATTATTTTTGAGTGCTCGATAATACCAAATAAAAATGAGAAAATTCAGTTAAAAAGACAAGACAATGTAAAGAAAAAAACCCCTGCAATGGCAGGGGTTCTTGTAAGAGTGGTATTTGAGAACAAGTACGCTCTATTAGAATGCAGTACGCTTGTAGCGACGGTAAACCGGCTGCCAGAAGTGCTGGTCAATCGCTTGTTGTAGTGCTTCTTCTGTGATCTCTAGTGCAACACCTTGTTCGATCGCTTTCTTACCAACAGCGAAAGCAATCTTCTTCGATACTGTGTGGATCTCTTCCAGTGGTGGAAGTAGAGCGCCAGAACCATTGATTGCTAGTGGAGAACACGTTGCAAGTGCACGGCTCGATTCCATTAGCATTTCATCAGTGATGCGTGAGGCGTTCACAGCCAATACACCAAGGCCAATACCAGGGAAGATATAGCTGTTGTTACACTGAGCGATTGGGTAAGTTGTGCCGTTGTGAACCACTGGTTCAAATGGGCTGCCTGTTGCTACTAGTGCTTTACCATCTGTCCAACGAATGATGTCGTTTGGTGTTGCTTCAACACGGCTTGTTGGGTTCGATAGTGGGAACACGATAGGGCGTTCGCAGTGAAGGTTCATCTCTTTGATTACTTCTTTGCTGAATAGACCCGGTGCACCAGATACACCAACCAATACTGTTGGTTTAGCGTGACGAACAACGTCTAGTAGCGAGAAACCTGTACCGTCGCTTTCCCAGTCTTTAGTGTTCGCGTTGGTTTGAACTAGGCGTTGTTGGAAATCAAGCAGGTTCTGCATGCCTTCCTGAAGTAAGCCCCAACGGTCAACCATGTAAACTTGAGAACGCGCTTGCTCGTCGCTGATACCTTCAGACACCATCTGAGCAATGATCGCTTCTGCGATACCACAACCCGCAGAACCTGCACCTAGGAAGGTCACACGTTGATCAGACAGTTTGCTACCTGCTGCTTTACAAGCCGCTAGTAGAGAACCAACAGTCACAGCTGCTGTACCTTGGATGTCATCGTTGAAACAACAGATACGATCTTTGTAACGCTCAAGTAGAGGCATTGCGTTCTTCTGTGCGAAATCTTCGAACTGAACTAGCGCATCCGGCCAACGACGTTGAACCGCTTGGATGAACTCTTCAACGAATGCATCGTAATCAGCACCTGTGATACGAGGATGACGCCAGCCCATATACATTGGGTCAGCAAGACGTTGAGGGTTGTTTGTACCAACATCAAGTACTATTGGTAGCATGTAAGCTGGGCTGATGCCGCCACACGCGGTGTACAGTGCTAGTTTACCGATTGGAATACCCATGCCACCGATACCTTGGTCTCCCAAACCAAGAATGCGCTCACCGTCCGTAACCACGATAACTTTAACATTGTGGTTTGTCGCATTATTAAGTAGATCATCGATACGATCGCGGTTCGGGTAAGAGATAAACAGACCACGACCACGACGGTAGATATTTGAGAAGTTCTCACATGCTGCGCCAACTGTTGGCGTGTAAATGATAGGCATCATTTCAGAGATGTGGTTTTGAACTAAACGATAAAAAAGCGTTTCGTTAGTGTCTTGGATGTTGCGAAGGTAGATATGCTTATCCATATCACTTTCGAAGTTACAATATTGTTTATATGCACGTCCAACTTGCTCTTGGATTGTTTCCGTTGTTTCCGGTAACAAACCTTCAAGGTTAAAAGAGCTACGCTCTTCAGCAGTGAATGCGCTGCCTTTGTTTAGAAGGGGAGTACTTAGTAGAGCAGGACCAGCATAAGGGATATATAGAGGGCGTTTATCGTTGTTCATTGGATGCCTAATATGGGAGAAAGAGTAACTAAAAAATGATAACGGTTTAGTTATTCAATTGTAAATAGTTTCTCCCTGATCTTGGCAAACAAAATGATATTCTTTCTTCTATCCCACAGTTATCGAATTCTAACGTCATAATTCGTTATACTTTGTTCACATTTTTTCGCGGCGCTCTCTTTTTATGTCTCAACTTCCCATCGATAGCTATCAAAGTACTTTCCATCAACAGATCGCTGATTCTCACCTTGTTGTAGAAGCTGAAACCGGTTCGGGTAAATCAACGCGCTTGCCAATTTGGGCATCTCAACATGGGCGTGTGCTGGTGGTGGAACCAAGAAGAATCGCTTGTACATCGCTAGCTAAGTTTCTAGCGAAAGAATCAGGTGAGAAGCTGGGCAGCAAAGTGGGTTACGCCATTAAGCTTGAAGCGCAATATAACGAGCAGACTGATGTAGTATTTGTCACGCCCGGAATTGCTTTACGTTGGTTAGCAGAAGATGGGCTAGCCGGTTTTGATGTGATTGTGGTGGATGAATTTCACGAAAGACGTTGGGACATCGATTTGCTGGTGGCGATCCTTAAACAGAAGGCGAGCCATCGTTTGGTCATCACATCGGCAACCATCGAAGGGGAGCGCCTCGCTGATTATCTAGAAGCGAACAGGATCAGTTGTGAAGGCCGAACTTATCAGGTTGATATCGAGCACAGAGCAAATGAATCTAGGGCTTTGCCAGATAGTCGACATCTAGAGCAACGCATCGTTGAAGAGGTGAATCATCAACTTATTGCATCTCACGGCGATATCTTGGTTTTCCTTCCGGGTAAGAAAGAGATTGTGCAGTGTGAGCAAGTGTTGGCAAAACATCCGGATCTGCAAGTTGTCAAATTGCATGCCTCAGTAAGTGATAAGGAACGAGATCTCGCGCTATCTGGTCGCAATGTGGCTAACGACGATGGTGATGTGAACGATGGCAGAGGCTTACGAAAGGTCATTCTCGCGACTAACGTGGCTGAAACCTCGCTAACCATTCCCGATATTGGTGTGGTGATTGATTCTGGATTGGAGAGAAGAACCGTTCAGCGTAACGGCAGAACCACTTTGATGCTGAAATCCATATCACGCGCGAGTGCCAAGCAGCGAGCAGGCCGTGCGGGTAGGGTAATGGACGGTGTTTGCGTTCGTTTGTATGGCGAACATGCAGCATTAGAGTTAGTCACGCCACCTGAATTACAGCGTGAGGAGCTGACTGAGCCCATGTTGGCGGCGGCATGCAGTGGTTTCACTTTGGAGAGTTTGTCTTTCCTCGACCTCATTCCAGAAAAGTCGCTACATAGCGCAACACAAACTTTGTTGACGATGGAAGCGATTGACGACGACTATCAAATTACCGAGCACGGCAAAAAGCTTTACCCACTTCCGATTGATGCTTTGTATGCCGACATTGTTACCCGTATTAAAATCAAAGCACTGAAAGAGGCGATGGTCGATCTCACGGCTGCATTGTCTGTGCCTGCTCGTTTATATCAGTTCCCCAATAATGCTGAGCACTTGGAAGCGCTCGCTCAGCAAGAAAAAGAGGGCTGTGATTTAACCTTGTTGATTCAGATTGTGCGTGGTCGTGATTATCCACACCTAGAAATCGACCAGCAAGCTTTGGTAGAAGCGCAAGGGCTTGCCGAGCAAATGCGTGGAGTGTTTGAGCTTCCTCAGTTGGAAGTTGCCTCTCGCTACCAACGTACCGCTCTACTTGAAACCATCATTCAGCTGCATCCTGAATTGGTGTTTGTGCGTCGTTTAAAAAGAAGAGAGGCGTTTGCAAACGGGTCACTAGAGGTGGTACTTGGTCGTCAGAATCGTTTTCCTGATAACGCACAGGCTATGTTGGTGTTTGATAGTCACAGCCTTCCCGGGCGAGGAGTTAAGCAAACACTGACTCTCGCAACGACCACAGCACCGATTGCGCTTAATCTGATGGTTGAGGCGGAACTTGGCGAATGGCAACAGAGTGAAACCGTGGTCAATGATAATGGTGTATTTACCGAGATGGCTTTGGTGTACGCAGGTCGTACAATCACGACAAAACTGGTTGCAGCAGAAGGTCAGTTGTCCTTAAAGCCTATCATGGATATGGTGGTAAGTGGCACTCAGCTTCCTGGTTTTGCTGAGGTTCGTACTCGAGAGATCAAGCATTGGCAGCTGTACGTCAAACTTGGGCTGGATGAGCAAACCAAGTTTAGCTCCGATATCGAGCAACTGAGTTTTGAATCATGGTTTATTGAGCAGCTTGAAGTGCTGGGGGTCACTGATGTCAGTGAGCTTGAGATGTTTGATGCATCGGACATTCCTTTTGAAGGTATCCCCAGTTGGCTATACGTAGAGTTCGCTGAAAAGTACCCGTTTTCGCTCACTCTTGCTGACTTGAACTTGGAAGTTGAGTACCTTGTGGGAAGAAAGCTGATTTACGTTCATCATCAGTCGGGTAGTAGAAAATCACCGCCGAAACGATGGGAGTTACCGACTTGGTCTGGCTGGCGCGTTCAGTACAAAAAGGCGAGCCGAATTATTGATATAAAATAGATAGATAAGTTTTATCTTCAAAATATTAATCAAATAGGTGCATATATGATTTTTCAGTGCTGATTATGTTACAAATTTGATTTTTATATGCCATTTTAACCAATCAAAAGGAAATAAAAGACCATCTTTCTATATCCTATTGCTATAAAGAAAGAGTTGATAGATATTGAGTATATTGTGTTGCCAAAGTGTCGGGGGACATCATGGATAATCAGAAAGAGACGCGTGTAGAGTTTGATTACACAACTTTTCTTGGCGCCTCGTGCAGTAAAAAATGGACTTTTCTGGAAGCACTCACCACTATCGCTCCAGTGTTCAGTACCGTTTGGCGAGACAGCATCAAAGAGCTAGCAAGCCCAGAAGATCGCTTATGGCAAATGGCACTAAAATCGATGTCTACACGTAAGAGTGATGAATCGAACATCGTTACTTTGCTCAAGCTTGCCAAATTAGAAGGCATCAATGAGCTCAAAGTAGTGATGCCATATTCTCTTGAAGAAAAGCAGATCGAGTACATCGAATCGCGTAGTCATTTAGTGATTGCAGGTAATACTGGAGAAGAGTTTACTATTCGACTGTAAGCCATGTACCAGTGAGAGCGATGCTCAAACAAGACTGAAAATTACATGTAAAAAGGGCCTCAATGTTGAGGCCCTTTTTGTATCGTGACGGTTTTTAAATCGATAAGATGATTAATCGATTAGCCCGTAGTCAGCACGCAATACGTCGATGATCTCTTGTTTAGGATTTTCGCTCAGTACAATCTCAGCGCCGGTAATCTTTGCTGCAATATCAAGGTAAGTGCGAGAAAGAGACATCAGTGCATCCAATGGCAATTCATTGTCACGCGCTAGCGCTTCACGTTCAGGCATACGCTCTTTATTCAGCAGAATATCGGCATCAGGGAAGTAGTTAAGTAGGAACTGGCGGAAACCTTCTTTTGAGTTTTCAACGATGTTGCCATTATTGTATTGCTCTGTATCCCAGATACGAGATGAGTCAGGTGTGCCCACTTCGTCCATGTAGATAAGCTTCTCTTTACCTTGTGCATCGTTCACGTAACCAAACTCAAACTTGGTATCAACGAAGGTTTGATCGACTTTTTCTAGTGCGTCACTAATGACGTTAAAGCCTTCTTTCAATAGCTTCTCGTAGTGCGCGATATCGCTCTCTTGTGAGAAGTTAAATGCTGCAAAGTTATCTTGGATGTTCTGACGCGTGATGTTTACATCGTCCGCTTCTGATACACCAGGAATGCCTTTCAAAATACCTTTAGTCGAAGGAGTGATAAGAAGCTCGGGTAGTTTCTTGTCTTTCTCTAGACCTTCTGGCATTTCGATACCACAGAATTCACGCTCACCATTTGCGTATGCACGCCACATCGAACCTGTGATGTATTGGCGACAAATCGCCTCAATCATTACTGGGCGAGCTTTTTGTACAATCCATACAAATGGGTGAGGGATATCAAGAATGTGGCTGTCAGCAAGACCGTTGTCTTTAAAAAGCTTGAACCAATGGTTAGAAATAGCATTAAGCGCTGCGCCTTTACCAGGAACACCTTTCAGGTTGCCTTCACCACGCCAGATACAATCAAACGCAGAGATACGGTCACTGATCACCATGATAGCTAAAGGAGCATCAGGTGCTACGTCGTAGCCTTTCTCTTTAATTAGTCGTTGGCTATCTTCTTCAGTTAACCAGTAAACCGAACGAACCTTGCCACTGTGGACAGGTTTATCAGTGCGGATTGGGAGGTCATCATTTACGGCAAGAACTTGATCAGCGAGGCTCATTTAGACATTCCTATCTTTTATCAAACGTCATACAGAGAAGTGCAATGTGCACATGATTAGACGGGCATTATACCCAATCTAACGTTTGCTTCCAGAGAAAAAGCAAACGTTTGCTAAATCTGCTGGTTGAATAAAAATCCCTGCCTAACTATCCACCAAATTTAAGGCGAATCGTAGGGCAGGGGAAGGCAGTATATTTGGACTGTGTTACTCAGTTATCTAGTAGAGCTATGTTGCTTAGTGAATGCGCTCTGAGTTGCCATCCATAAAGAAAACTTCACACTGGAAACGCATACCTAATGTTCTTAAGTATTGTTGGCTAAATTGATCAATTGTCGCGCTAGCAACGATCGCACTCGCATTCTTAGAGCGGATCGCTTTCTCTACTGTTTCAGCTTCGGTCATTTGGTGAGAAGCTTTCATATGAATAACGCGGTCGCAGCATACGTTATGTTTCTGTAGTTGCTTAGCTGATGGTCTTGGTGTTTGAGCTGTAAATAGTAGCCATTGATGTTGATTGGACAGCAACGCCATTTTTGCAAATAACGCTTCATCAGTTGAATGATGAGCTGAGCGAGAAGCTGAGGCAAATGCGCCGTGAATTAGCGGGCTAGAGTGTTGTGCTTTAACGTGTGCTTGAATCATTTTGCTGTCCTTATATACATGCTGTACATATGAACAGTAGTTTTTGTTGATTCTAAGATCAAGCATTTTTTGCGGGATTATTGGACGATTTCTTATGGCGAAATGAAGATTTTCCACTTAAATATATGAAATTTAAAGTTAAATTAAATTCGAATGATTTTGCTATTTTGTCTCAGAAATAGAAAAAAATGTGAGCTTTATACAGGTGTATACAGTAGTTCTTTGTATACACCTGTATAGAAGATAAGAAGATAAGAAGATAAGAAGATAAGAAGATAAGAAGATAAACACTGGATACAAAAAAAGCGCCTAAGGCGCTTTCTTATATTTTAACGATGTAGCTTATCTCAGTGTTGCCTGGGAGAGTTTTGCTCTCATTTCCATCTCACCAATATTGAACTGGCGAACATCCATGGTCGCGATATCATTGCAGTCTTTACATGCATGATGGGACTTACCATCTAGGTAGTCGTGCTTTTTTACTAGGCTTGGCTTTTTGCACCAATCACAAACGCCTTCTATTGTGAACATATTCTCTCCTCACCTGTTTAAGTCAGGTGTATTTTCGGCGCAAATTATGACACAACAGAGACCTATTGGTTAATGGTTTGTTACTCGTTTTTGAGAGGGTGATCGATTGCAACACCAATAAAATCGACATCTCTGTGAGATGGAAAGATAAAGGTGTGTAATTGCTTACGATTTCGTAACACTTTGTAAGATGGTTTTTAGCGCGCTATTCAAACGTTTCATTTCTTCATCACACCCTTGACCATCAGGATGATAAATTTTCGATAGTTGTTTATATCTCACCTTAATGTTTTTCTGGTTAGGAATAGAGCTCGGCGTGTAGCCAAATAGCGCACAAGCTAGCTGTAAATTGTTCGAACATTTTTGGCCTTTTTGTTTCTTCAATTCGTTGAACATGGTCTGCAATTGACGCTTTTGCTGCTTAATGGTGCGGTTCTTCTCGCTTAGTTGCGTTTCGAGCACCTGTTTCTGCATTCCTAAGGCGCTCGATTTTAAAGTCTGTCTTTTTCGCGAGATCACCAGAGTCGCGCTGATACTCATGATACCAGTCATTAACACCAATACCGTATCAATCATATAGTCAGAGCCACTTAGGTTAGAACTGAAGAGGTTAGATTGCACTTGGTTAGATTGTATTTGCTGCGATAACTCCTGACTGTTGTCTATTTCAGAGCTGATGCCGTCGTCAAGCTGTTCGATTGAAGAGATCTGTTTTGCACGTTGTTGATTGAACTGCGCTTCAAGAACACGGTTGTAGCCATCTTCTGCATCTGGGTTGTCTGGTAACGCTGCTTCATACCAAAGTTGTGCCGCGTCTAGCGGGCTGAGTAGCGCTTGTTCTGGGGAAGATTCGTAGAGCTTGGCGATTTCTACTGTCGCTCGCTTGTTCCCTTGCAATGCTGCTTTGATAAACCATTCCAAGGCCAATTTGTTGTCAGGTTTTCCATCCGTTCCTGCTTAGTAAAGTTCGGCCAATTTGAATTGTGCATTCGCACTGCCGTTTTCTGCAGATTGTGAATACCAATAGAGTGCATCATCGATGTTCTGAGAGACGCCAACCCCTAATTCATATGCTTGTGCTAATTGGTATTGTGATGCTGAATCTTTAGGTGATGAATCGGCTGCGTTACTTTCTCCACTGTTATTTTCCGCATGGGCGAGGGAGGAAAGCAATAAAACAAGGGCTAGAAGGATAGCTCTCGGGGACGGTAGTGATCGAAAGTTGGATAGGATAAGCAAAAGATAAGTCTCGTAAAAAGCCCAGTGCCGATATCAGTATCAAGACGTATTGGAGTGAACAATAAAGTCGTACAGCTTTAAATGAGCCATACAACTGACAAGTCACTATATAGCGGTTACAAACACGGCCTTGAGATGTGTTGTTGTCACATAGAGGGTAATGCTCACCGTTACTACGAGCAATGGCACGGCCTGCAGCTACATATTGAGAGATCAAAAATGCACGAACAGATTCAGCACGGGGCTCAGAAAGGATTTGATTAGTCGACTCGCTGCCAGTGCTGTCAGTGTGACCTTCGATCACTACACTAGTGTCTGGGTATTCAACTAGGATACGAGCAACGCCACTAAGTGTATTGTGGATGCTTGATTCAAGCGCGTAAGAGCCAGAGTCGAAACCGATGCCGATTTCAAGGCGGAGTAAAAGTTGGTTTTCGCCAACACGCTCTAACTGAACACTAGAGTTCATCAACTCTTCACGAAGTGCAGCTTCTTGTCGGTCAAAGTAGTAACTAATACCACCGCCAACAGCAGCGCCAATAAGAGCACGTTTACCACGTTCTTTAGAGTCACCGGTAGCAGCACCAGCAACGGCACCAGCGATTGCACCAATTAGAGCGCCTTGAGCTGAAGAGTTAGTCTCAGATTCGCCAGTAGTAGCGTTTTGGCGTTGAGTTGCCTGACAACCCGTAAGTGCGACAGTAAGCGCTAGGGCTAGTGTGGTTTTTTCAACGTTTTTTCTCCATCATATACTTCTTTCAAACGCATGGATGACGAAAGACAAACACATAGTCCTATAGGTGGTTTTTATCAATACGCTGAAGCAATGTAAAGAAGCTCTATGATTTAGATATCTTTTTAGGTGCCTGTGCACCGGCAACTGGTCGATTAACCGACAATTTACGACCTTTCTTCAAACCAACCTCGTAATCAGCGGTGAGATTTTTCATTGCCTCTTTAAGCTGTTGTTTGAAGGTTTCGCGGTCGATATTTTTGAACTCTTTATCGATGTAGTTATTGATCTTGTTGTTCGACTCTTCGTCTGGCGTGATCGTTGGTAGCTTCTCAAGTGCGCCTTCAACCCAACCTGATACAAATGAATTTACGCGACGGGTTACTTCTAGTGTACCTGTACCAGATCCCGCAAAGCTGTTGCGGAATTGGCCTGTATGCTCATTGAGTTCACGGTAGATGATATCGAAAGCAAAGGCTGCAAAGATGGCACGATCGGCTTCACCGATGAACTCTACGCGTTTAAGGCCTTTGTGGTTGAGCAGTACAGCTTCTACGCCGAACTTAGTATTAATACCACGAATAACACGAAGCAGTGTTGAACTGATATTTGCGGGTAATAGGTGTGTGGATTGAGTCTTGCCCATCTTGATAAATTCAATATCGTCTTTCTCAAGACCATATTTCAGCATCAAGTTATGCGCCATTTTGATTGCATTGGCAGCTTCGTTGACGTTTGCAGAATTACCAAGTTCAAGACACTTAGCTATTTTCTTTAGGGCTTTTTTCTTATCCATCGACTACTTAATCATTACCGCAAATTTTGAAAAGTCCGACATTTTACATGTTTTGGTGGGTAACAGAAAGCAAAACTCACTCTGTGGGCGAGTTGGGC